>JAJRUY010000009.1 GCA_024277555.1 Gammaproteobacteria bacterium
CTGGTGGGACATAAGGTGTTGATGCGGGTGCGGGAACAACTGTTCAATCACATGCAACGGCTGTCCCTTTCCTATCACTCCGAAGCGCGCAGCGGTGACCTGGTAATGCGCCTGTTGAGCGATATCGGCATGATACGCGAGGTCACCGTCACCGCAATTTTGCCACTGCTGGGAAATTTCCTGGTTCTGGCCGGCATGCTGGGGGTAATGTTCTGGCTGAACTGGCAACTGACCCTGGTTGTGGTCGCCATTATGCCCGCCCTGTTTTTCCTGACAATGTTCAAAAGCCGCAAGATCCAGCATGTTTCCCGCAAGAACCGCCAACGCGAAGGCGCCATGGCCGCCACTGCATCAGAAACCATTGGCGCCATCCAGACCGTGCAGTCCCTGTCACTGGAAAAGGCCTTTTCCGGCCATTTTTCCGCGCAGAACAAGAAAAGCGTCAAGGAAGGCGTCAAGGCGAAACGGCTTGCCGCCAGTCTGGAGCGCATGGTGGACGTGCAAGTCGCTGTTGCCCTGGCGCTGGTTCTCTGGTTTGGCGCCCAGCATGTACTCGCGGGCACACTCAGCCCGGGAGAGCTACTGATTTTCGTTTTCTACCTGAAGCGGGTTTTTCGCCCTCTGCGCGACTTTGCAAAATACACCTCACGGCTTGCCAAGGCGTCAGCCTCCGGGGAGCGGGTACTGGAGGTATTGCAGCAGGAACCTGATGTTCAGGATCAACCAGGAGCATCGGTTGCCCCCCCTTTTCGGGGAGACATTTGTTTTCAGGATGTCCACTTTGGCTATGCCGATGCGCATCCGGTACTCAAGGGCATTCATCTGGATATTCAGGCCGGGGAAACCCTGGCCATTGTCGGTGCTTCCGGAGGCGGCAAGACTACCTTGTCCAATTTGCTGTTGCGCCTGTATGACCCTCAGCAAGGCAGGGTATTGATAGACCAGCAGGACATCCGCGGCCTGACGCTGGTTTCGCTGCGCAAGCAAATGAGTGTTGTATTGCAGGATGGCTTGCTGTTCTCGGGCACAATTCTCGAGAATATTGTTATTGGTCAGCCCGATGCAACACAGGCAGCCGTGGAAAAAGCAGCGCGCATCGCCAACGCCCATGCCTTTATCGAACAACTTCCCCAGGGATATCAAACCCCCGTGGGAGAGCGCGGCGTCACCTTGTCGCAAGGGCAGCGGCAACGCATCGCTATTGCCCGCGCCGCCCTGCAGGATACTCCCATCCTGATCCTGGACGAACCCACCACCGGGCTGGACAAGGACAATGAGCGCAAGGTCAGCCAGGCCTTGAAGCGGCTGGCGCGAGGGCGCACCACCTTGTACATCACGCATCGGCTGGACGCTGTATTGCAGGCGGATCGGGTTGCCCTGTTCGCCCAGGGGCGCATTCTGGCCTGTACCACACCGCACAAGATCATGGAAACCAATCAGTCCTTCATGGAGCTTTTCCAACTCCAGCAGAACGGCAGGGAGACCCAAATCAACAGCGAGGGCGTCTCATGACGCACGCCGATGGCCTATCGACCATGCCGGTGGATCAACGCATCAAAGGCTGGAAGTATCTACTGAACACCACACTGCTGTTGCGCGAGCTGCAACATGCTCTGCCGCAGATTGAAATTCAGTCGATACAGAAACACTATATTCGCTACAAGCCTGGCACCAGCCTGCTGGTGTGCTATCAGATGCAGGCAGATAATTGCCACTATTCCCTTTACGCAAAATCCTACAACCCCGAACATTCCAAGCTGTCCAACAGCGAAAAAAAGTGTTTTGAATCTGTAATTGGAGGCATTGGGCACCTGATCCTGCCCCGGAAAAATATCGAAATCTATCTATCGCCCAATGATGCCCGTTTGCGTTCCATCCGGCGCCTGCAAAACCCGCACCGCAGATATGTACTGCTCAAGAAGACGCTCAAAAACGGCTCCGGCAACAAGGATTTTCGCTTTGCTTCCATCAGCACATTGCAGTACAAGCCGGAACGGCGCTATGTTGCCTGCCTGACCTTGCCGGAAGGGCACAGGGCGGTGCTCAAGGCCTACCGGCAACGCGCCTACAAACAAACTCTTGCCCACATACAACAACTGGATGCCCTGGGCATTTCCTACTTCCCGCCCCTGATTGGACAACACAAGGGATATGGCATATTGCTTTTCGAATGGCGCGAGGGAGAATTGCTGACCGAGTGCTGGCAGCGCCCCGATTTTAACACCTCCACACTGGAGAAACTGGCGCAGCAGCTGGCCAGCTTCCATCGGGGAACATGGCGGCAAATCATCGCGCCGCGCAAAAACGACCTGCCGGCCATTGTACAGGGCATGAAACACCTTACACCCCAGCTACATGACGGCGCCACCCGCCTCGTTGAGCAACTGGAATTGCAACTCCGGCAAATCCCTGACCTCAAAGTACGCTGCCACGGGGACTTTTACGCGAAACAGATTCTTTGCCATGAAAACAATCTGTACTGGCTGGATCTGGATGATATATCCCTGGCGCACCCCGGCAGGGACATAGCAACATTCGTCGCCCACCTGCAATGGGATGTACTGCGCCACCGCCTGACACCTCAACAGGCGGCGCATTACGAGCAGGTCTTCATCCGCGCCTATCAACGCCACGCAACACAGAAGCTGCCATCACAGCACCTGTACACCCTGATCGCCCTGCATCTGTTCCAGTTGATTCATCACCCGTTTCGCAACTGCGAAACACAATGGGTAGCGCAAACGGAAAAAATGCTGGACTGTATCGGAAAATACCTGCAACAGGGGGCGCGCCGGGAATCAAAAAACACCACCCTGGACTATCCCCGGCATCCCCGCATCCAAAACCCGTTTACGCGAATAGAAAAAGATACTTCTTTGCATTCCCTGCTCCAGCAGGCACTCGATCCGGCGCAGTGCATACGCTGGTTCAACAAATACCTTCCGGACCATCACATTCAGGTTGTAGAAGAAATCTCGGTCATACGATACAAACCCGGAAAGCGGCTTCTCCTGCGCTACGAACTCATGACTGCCGGCGGCAAACTGGTTCTGATAGGGAAGATCCGGGCAAAGGGACTGCACCGTTCGGCATTTCGTATCAACCAGCAACTCTTTGAACAGCGGCATACCCTGTCCACCGGCAAAGGCTGGCAGGTTCCGCAGCCACTGTGCATGATTCCCGAGTGCCAGATGTGGCTGCAGCGGCAGGTTCCCGGGCGCGAATACACGCAACTGCTCAGCGAAGGCGCTGGAGAAACCATGGTGGAGGCCATTGCTGCAATGAGCCATAGCCTGCATCACAGCGGCATCCAGGTGAAAAAGTCACATGGCGTGGCACAAGAGCTGGCCGTTCTGCAACAACAGCTTTACAAAGTCGCAGAACAACACCCCCATTGGAAAATCGACATCCACAAGCTCTACAGGCTACTACAGCAGTATTCACTTCCATTGCTGGATCGGCCCTCCCGTTGCATCCACCGGGATTTCTACCCCGACCAGATCATGGTAGACAACCAGCAACTTTATCTGCTGGATCTGGATTTGGCCTGCATGGGCGACCCCTGCCTGGATATCGGCAACTTTATCGCCCACATCCAGGAGCAGGCGCTGCGGGAAAAGGGCGATTTGCATGCCTGCCAAGGCGTTACAGAACGCCTGTCCCGGCATTATCTGCAACTGTCCGGACAACAGCCACAGGATGCCCAGGCCATCGCCATCTATCAATTGCTGAGTCTGGCCCGGCACATCGCCATCAGCCAGCGGCTGCCCGAACGCAGCCACCTGACACCTCTTTTACTGACAGCCACACTTGAACAGGTACAAGCGCGACTATGAGTAACCCTTTGATTTTTTCAACCTGCGGAGCCTTGTTGCTCACGCTGATGCCCTTGCCCGCTCACGCTCAGGACGCCCAGCAAACCGATACCGGCAGCAGCCAGATCATCATCAGCAACCCCGATGATTTCCGGCCGGACGACCAGTTCACCATGCAGCTGTTCGGGCGCGACCTGATCATTGGCGGAGAATATGAAATCCGCGCCGAACAACGGGGCAACTATGCGCTCAGTGATACGGACAATGACCGGGAAACCTACCGCCAGAAACTGGAGCTGGAATTTCGCTACGATTTCAGTTCCCAGGTAAAAGCCCTGCTGGAAACCAAACTGATTTCCTCCGCCGATCACCGCGCAGATCGCAGCAGCCATCTTGACAGCCTGGAACGAGGGGAAAGCTGGCTGGATATCAGCCGCCCCCTGAGCGGCCAAAGCACCCTCGGCCTGCGCATTGGCAGACAGAATTTTGCCGAGGAACGCGAATGGTGGTGGGATGAAGACCTGGATGCGGTGCGCCTCTACTATGCATCTCCACGGCTCAGCCTTGAACTTGGCCTGGCCGAAGAACTTGGCGACAAAGCCACCAACCAGCCCCTGCCGGAAAACAAGAAAGACATACAACGGGTGCTGGCGCATCTGACCTGGGAATACAGCAAAGGTCACAAGCTGGAATTGTTCAGCCTCTACCATGACGACCGCTCCTCCACCCCTGAGCCTGGCGAACAGCTTGCCACAGACAAGGAAGATAAATCCGATGCCCGTCTCTTCTGGTACGGCATTCGTGCGCGCGGCAAAGACAAGATCAAAGGCCTTGGAAAAATCCGCTACTGGGTGGATCTGGGCGCGGTGAAAGGCAAGGAAGAGCTGCTGGATTTCGATGATATTTCCACACGGCACATCGAGGTCACGGACGCCATCCGGCAGGATGTGAAAGGCAGCGCCTTCGACATCGGCGTTACCCTGAAAACCAAACTGCCGGTGCGCCCCTCATTTACCCTCGGTTTTGCCCAAGGCTCCGGCGACAGCGACCCGGACGACAATACCGACCGAGCCTTTCGGCAAACCGGGCTGGATGACAACAACGGCAAATTCAACGGTGTAGACAGCTTTCGCTACTACGGCGAATTGCTCCGGCCCCGACTGTCCAATATCCGCATCAGCACCGCCAGCATTGGCTATCCGCTGTTTCGCGACAGCTCCATCGAGATTCTCTACCACCGTTATCGCCAGGTTGATGCCAGCGATCAACTCAGCAGCCGCCTGCGCATCGACCCCGATGGACAGCATACTTTTCTTGGGGATGAAATTGACATCGTACTGGGATTGGAGGAGTGGGAAAAACTGGAACTGGAGCTGGTCGGCTCGGTATTTCGCGCCGGAGACGCCTTTGCAGACCGTGAAGGCGACCTGTCGTATTTCATCAACCTGAAAGTCAACTACAATTTCTAAGTTCTGCGGCGCCAAGGTACTGGATCCCCGCCTCGGTTCTGGCTTCCTGCTTCACCCTACCTCCTCCATCCATGGAGTCGTGCGCGGGGATGACAACGTACCCGGAGGCTCCCTGGCAAGCATATTTCACCACAACACCTGGATTTACGGAGAATCGAATTGAAAATTAGCGTATACGGTACCGGTTATGTCGGACTGGTAACAGGAGCCTGTTTTGCCGAAATGGGCAACTCAGTAACCTGCATGGACATCGACAAATCAAAAATCGAGGGGCTGAAAAAAGGCATACTCCCGATTTATGAGCCTGGGCTGGAGCAACTGGTGCGGGAAAACTACAGGGAGGAACGCCTGAAGTTTACAGCTTCCATCAAGGTCGCGGCAGCCGATTCCAGCTGTCATTTTATCGCTGTGGGCACTCCCCCCAGGGAAAATGGTTCGGCAGATCTGCAGCACGTTCTGGAGGTTGCAAGGCAGATCGGGCAGAACCTGCAAAAAAAGTACAACGTGATTGTAAACAAATCAACGGTTCCGGTTGGTACGGCAGAAAAAGTTACCAGGATCATCCGGGACGAGCTGGCTAAGCGGGGCATTTCCGGCATTGAATTTGACGTGGTCAGCAACCCGGAATTCCTTAAAGAAGGGACGGCCATAACCGACTTTATGCACCCTGACAGGGTGATTGTCGGGACAGACAGCGCCAGGGCGGAAAAAATCATCCACGAACTATATTCCTCCTTCACCCGCGTCCATGACCGGGTCATGGCGATGGGCATACGCGAAGCCGAAATGACCAAGTACGCCGCCAATGCCATGCTGGCCACGAAAATATCCTACATCAACGAAATCGCCTCTCTGTGCGAAGAACTCGGCGTTGATGTGGAACAGGTGCGTGAAGGCATCGGCGCAGACAAGCGCATTGGCTACCATTTTATTTACCCGGGTTGTGGCTATGGCGGCTCCTGTTTTCCAAAAGACATACGGGCGCTGCAAAGAATGGCCGAAGAGGTCGGCTTCACCCCCCATGTACTCAATGCCGTGGAAGCCAGAAACACGATGCAGAAAGAAAGCCTTTTCAACAAGATCAGCACCCATTTTGGCGATGACCTCCAGGGAAAAACCATCGCGTTGTGGGGTTTGTCCTTCAAGCCCGGCACGGACGACATGCGCGAAGCTCCATCCCTGGTGCTGATCCGCTCACTCATGGAGGCAGGCGCTTTAGTTCAGGCTCATGACCCTGTGGCAAATCAAACCGCCAGGGAAGAAATGGACAAGCAATGGCTAAAACAGAACCTCATCAGTTTTTATGACCATCAATATGATGCGCTGGACGGGGCGGATGCACTGGTACTCATCACAGAATGGAAACCCTTTCGCAACCCGGACTACGAAGTGCTCATGAGCCGTATGCATAATCCCGTCATATTTGATGGGAGAAACCAGTACGACCCGAAGCATTTGAAACAAGCGGGCTTCAGATACTACGAAATTGGCAGGTAAGTAAAATCAAACCAACCTTCCTTTGCCCCGTATAACAATTTTCTCCATGTACATCAACTTTTTATTGAAAAAACAATCGGCAAACTCTTGTCCCCAAGCTCTTGCATCTGGAGTAAAATTCACCGAAGGGAACCTCGAAAAAATGCGGCTTTTTGTCACTCCGGCGAAAGCCGGAGTCCAGATCAATTGACGGCTTGTTGATTCCGGCCTGCGCCGGAATGACGATTATTCGAGGTGCCCCAAAATCATTCCTTGTTTTCACTTAGGGGCTCCGGAGCCGGTTCCGGAATGTAGGGGGACGCAACAGCATGGAACTCAAGAATATCAACCAGATAGAAACCGCCGCCCAATCCGGACGGCCAGAGCTGTTCCGCCTGGGCGTTGGGCTGATGTTCATCATCCTGATCATGATGTTCACCGGCTACCAGTTCACCGAGATCCACAACGGCCTGATGCTGGTGGCGGCAGCCATGATCGGCGGCTACATGGCCATGAACATCGGCGCCAACGATGTGGCCAACAATGTGGGACCTGCCGTAGGCTCGCGCGCATTGACCCTGGGCGGCGCCATTTTCATGGCAGCCATCTTCGAGGCGGCGGGAGCCCTGATTGCCGGGGGCGAAGTGGTAAGCACGATCAAAAAAGGCATCATCGATCCGGCGCTTATCAATGATTCCGATGTGTTTATCTGGGTCATGATGGCCGCATTGCTGGCCGCCGCAATCTGGCTGAACATCGCCACCGCCTTGGGCGCACCTGTCTCGACCACCCATTCCATCGTTGGCGGCGTACTGGGCGCAGGCATCGCTGCAGGCGGCTTGGGTATCGCCAACTGGGCAAAAATGTCCACCATCGCCGCCAGCTGGGTGATCTCCCCCGTGCTTGGCGGACTTATCGCCGCAGCTTTCCTGTACCTGATCAAACGCAGTATCACCTACCGACCGGACATGATCCAGGCATCCAACCGCATGGTGCCGATATTGGTGGGAATAATGGCCTGGGCTTTCAGCACCTATCTCATCATAAAAGGGCTGAAAAAACTCTGGAAAATGGATTTTCTCAGCGCCCTGGGCATCGGCTTGATGATCGCCATTGCCATCTTCGTTATCGTCAAGCCATTGATTGCCAAACAGTCGAGCAAGCTACCCAACGAGAAAAGCAGCGTCAACAGATTGTTCACCATACCGCTGATTTTCGCAGCCGCACTGCTGAGCTTCGCCCATGGCGCCAACGATGTGGCCAATGCCGTTGGCCCTCTGGCCGCCATCAACGATGCTATCCTGCATGGTGGTATCGCAACCAAGGCCGCCATCCCTCTGTGGGTGATGATGGTGGGCGCCATCGGCATCGCCATTGGCCTGGCCCTGTATGGCCCGAAGTTGATCCGCACCGTCGGCTCGGAAATCACCGAACTGGATCAGATACGCGCCTTCTCCATCGCCATGGCTGCCTCTATAACTGTAATAATCGCCACCCAGATGGGCTTGCCGGTCAGTTCCACCCACATCGCTGTGGGTGCCGTGTTTGGCGTTGGATTTCTGCGTGAATTCATCAAAGCCTCCTATGCGCGCATGATCGAGGACATCAAGGCGCACCACGCTGGAGAGGATCACGAAGTCATCGAGGCGTTTCTCAATGATTTCCGGCGGGCGCCAGTGGATGAAAAAGGACGCATGCTGGCAGAATTGAAAAAGCACAAGGCCAAAGCAGAGTTGACCAAGAAGGAACGCAAGGGACTGAAGAAAATCTATCACAAAGAACTGGTTAAACGATCTGCATTGATGAAGATTGCCGCCGCCTGGGTAGTTACCGTCCCTGCATCCGGCCTGATGGCCGCCATGCTGTTCTTTACCATCCGGGGCATTATGCTGTAGCAGGATGTTGGTGATTTTCCGGACGGGGATCAAAGATCGAACTACATCACATCTTACGATTCAAACTTGGGCTCCAAGCCAGGTGTTTTATGGAAATCTCTAATAATTCGATTTTTATCACTCCGAAAAAACCTGAAATTCTGTAAATTCAGTGGCTTATGGATTCCGGCCTCGGCTCTGGCATCCTGCTTCGCTCTACCTCCTCCATCCTTGGAGTCGTGCGCTGGAATGACGATTTTTCGAGATACCATTTATTAACCAGGCAACCAAATAGGCGGCCCTCAGGGCTTAAAATGGCAATACGGAGCCGAGTCATTCTTGCTTGAATCCTCAAGCTATTGATAGACAAAGGAAAGATAGCGGCAAGCGGGCGCACGGACTGCGTTATCAACGCTTGCTGTAGGATAACTACAGCTGCGCCTTGATGCCTTGCCGTATGCCTGCTCACCGCGACTGAAGGCCGCCTATTTGGTTACCGGGATAATGGCAGAATCCGGGCTGGCGGCACCAAGCTCTGCTGCAAAAAGGAGCAAAATGAATTATGATAATCGGGACGCTTGTCTGAGCAGCCGTGACACCAAGGGGACAGGAATGATCAGCATCATCGACAACCGCATGCAGCTAGACAGTATCGAGCTGAACATCGACCGCAATCATCAAGCCATACGCATCCGTTTTCTGCATCCCGGGCGCCCGGTGATCACCACCCAGTTCCTCAAGGATCTGGAAACCGCCCAGAACCTCATGGACACCATCTGCAAGCAGGATCGGGCGCTGCCCCCGGCTGAGAGGCTGCGCTATCTGGTCATGAGTTCCAGGATGCCTGGTATCTTCTGCCTGGGTGGAGACCTGGGCCTGTTCCTTGAACTAATCCGCAGCGGCGACCGCGAACGCCTTACCACATATGCCCACACCTGTATGGAAATAGCCCACAGAAATCTGTCCGGCGGCGACGACAAACTCTGCACCATCTCCCTGGTCGAGGGAGAGGCTCTTGGCGGAGGTTTCGAGATAGCGCTTGCGGCAGATATGGTGATCGCGGAAAAACGCGCCCGCTTCGGCTTCCCGGAAACCCAGTTTGGCCTCTTTCCCGGCATGGGCGCTTTCAGTTTTCTGGCGCGCCGCATCAGCCCGGCTCTGGCGAAACGCATGATTACCAGCGGCAACATCTATACCGCTGCCGAACTCTATGAGATGGGCGTAGTAGATCTGCTGGCCGATGACGGTACAGGAGAGGAAATGCTGCACCATTACATCAAGCGGCGCCAGTCGCGGGAAGGCGGCTACTTCGCCGTGGACAAGATCATGGCGGAACATAACCCCATTTCACGGGAGGAGCTGTTCCGTGTC
>JAJRUY010000154.1 GCA_024277555.1 Gammaproteobacteria bacterium
ACGAAGTGATTCTATGGTATTGAATCAATCCGTCGCCCATGGAATACCGAGTAATATCTAGTGCTTCCCGGCGCATGGGAAATGAATCCGGAAAGTGCAAGCACAGTGATGAACAATGCTGCATGGAATTGTGGCTGAATGAAAACCAGTCCCAGCAATATTAGTTTCAACAGGATGATCTGGCCGCGCAGTTGCAACAGCCAGATGCCGTTGCTCCAGATGGCGATCATCATCATGGCCATGCCGCTGGCAAGTGTCAGCAGCAGAAAAGCTTTCCAGTTGAAGTGATTTCCATTGCTGAGAAAGCCGTAGCCGGTTCCGGACAGGCCGATCAGGTGCAGGGTGCGCAGGCTGATATTGATCCAGCGCTGCCCGGGAAAACTACGGGATGATTCAGGAAACAGCAGGGAACGGTATTTCCCCATCAGCCACCCAGAGATGACATATGCCGCAGGGAGACCTTGCTGTTGTCGTCGTTGAATTCGTGGCTGTGGGGCTTGCGGGCAATGGCATCGAGAATGACCTCCTTGATCTGATCGTCACTGAAGCCTCTGCGCAGGCCATCGCGCAGGGAGACCCGGTCTTCCTGTCCCAGACAGAGCACCAGATCGCCCTTGGCGGTCAAACGCACGCGGTTGCAGTCGTCACAGAAATGGCGGGAGAGCGCGCTGATCACGCCAACCCGCACCGGGCCGGAGTTCACCTGGTAGTAACGGGCAGGCCCGGCGCCCTTGCCGCCTTTGGCCGGGATCAATTCTTCGCCAAGATGTTCTTTCAGGCGCGCCAGGATTTCCACTGCTGGCATGTAATAATCAGCGCCAGCGATACCGGCCTCGCCAATGGGCATGGTTTCGATATAGCGTAAATCCGCACCACTATCTATGGCATAGTCCAGCATGGATTCAATTTCCCCATCATTCAGGCCGCGCATCACCACCATGTTGATCTTTACCGGGTGCATGCCTGCGGCCAGTGCCGCATCGATACCTTCCAGCACGGGTTGCAGATCACCGTTGACGGTGATCTTGCGGAAGGTTTCGGGGTTGAGGGAATCCAGGGAAATATTGACGCGGCTGATGCCCGCATCCGTGAGCTGTTGTGCCTGCTCGCCAAGCAAATGGGCATTGCTGGACATGGAAAGATCATGCAGGCCTGGAAGCTCATTGAGCTGTTTCACGAAATCCAGCAGACCCCGGCGCACCAGTGGTTCACCGCCGGTCAGGCGCACCTTGTCCACCCCCAGTTCCGTAAACAGGCGGATGATGCGGGTCATTTCCTCAAAGGTAAGAAACTCTGATCGCTCTTCCCATTCCATGCCCTGGGAGGGCATGCAGTAAAAGCAGCGGTAGTTGCAACGATCCGTTACCGAGACGCGCAGATAACGAATGCTTCTGTTGAAAGGGTCGATCAGTCCGGTCATCAACGGCTCCAGTGGAACAATGCCAGGATACCGGCAAACTGTATCAGCAACAGCTATTGCTGACCAGTGTTTCATGGTATTTGGGAAACCAGGTGGTGGCGGTGCTATCCTGAATCTGTATTCATGGTCATGGAGGCGGGTATGTGCGAGCAATCCGAGCGTATTTGTTTTTCCCTGCCGGAATGGGTAAGTGGCTATATTGCCTCTTGCCGCCCCGGGAAATCCCTGGAGGATCGCATGGCGATGGTAATCGGGGCAGCCAGGCAGAATATTCAAAGAGAAACAGGTGGTCCCTTTGCAGCTGCGGTTTTCGAGTCGGACACCGGAAAACTGGTTGCGCTGGGAGTCAATCGAGTAACTGCCGAGAGTTTGTCCATGTTGCATGGTGAAATGGTGGCTCTGGCTCTGGCGCAATACCGGCTGCATGAATATGATCTGGGAGGCCAGGGACTGCCCGCCCACGAGCTTGTCACCAGTACCGAGCCTTGCGCCATGTGCCTGGGCGCCTTGTGCTGGTCAGGGGTCGTTCGGGTGGTTAGCGGCGCCACCGAAGCCGATGCGCGCAAGCTGGGTTTTGATGAAGGACCCAAGCCCGGGAACTGGATTCAGGAACTGAACCGGCGGGGCATCGAGGTGGTTCCGGAAGTATTGCGCAGTGAAGCAGTTACCGTGCTGAATGACTACCGCCAGAGGGGTGGGGTGATCTATAACGCCAGGCAGTTGCGGGGTTCTCCCGAGCCGGGGCGCTGATCAGGATCCCGTCATCTATTCCTGTAGTCTGATGCGAAAAATGTCGTGAACACATCCATGTAGGCTTCATGACGGCATCCCTGCCGCCGAGGTTTTCGCGTCAGGCTCACTGTCCCTCATATCAACAGCGTGTGCTATTTGCTGACGTAGTCCTGGGGCGATGATATTGACATTGGGCCAGCACCACTGGAACATGCTATCGTTATATGACCGCCATGATTTCCTTGGCCGGATCTTTTGGCCGGATCTTTTCTCGTATCCCGAGCGTATGACCCATGACGCTGAATGAACTGAAATACATCGTTGCTGTTGCCAGAGCCCGCCATTTTGGCCGTGCGGCAGAGGCCTGTTTCATCAGCCAGCCGACCCTGAGCGTGGCTGTGCGCAAGCTGGAAACCGAGCTGGG
>JAJRUY010000155.1 GCA_024277555.1 Gammaproteobacteria bacterium
CTTGCCATTGGCATCGGTAATGATCCAGTGGCGATTGAGGAGCCTGGCCGGAACGCTGCCCTGGTTGCTGATGGTGATACTGTAGGAAAAGACAAACCGATCCTGCTCGGGAGCAGATTGTTCTTCGAGAAAGCTGCTTTCCACTTTCACATCTATCTGGTGCTTTGGCATTGTTTTCATGCCCCGCATTATACATGAGCACGAAAGCCGCCGGAGCTGCGTGGGGCAGCTCCGGGTTTTTGGTCAAAGATGCTTTTTCAGGAAGGCATCCATCATCTTGTATAGCTCCAGTTTGTTTTCTTCACGACTGAAGCTATGCCCTTCCTTCTTCTTGATGAGCTTGATATAGGGTTTACCCAGATCATCCAGCTTGTCCATCAGTTCCTCAGCCTGTTTGATTTCCACGCGGGGATCGCGCCGACCATGGACGATGAATAGCGGGTCGTCCAGTTTGTCAAGGAGATTGATGGGCGAGGTTTTTTTCATGCGTTCGGCATCTCTGGGGTCATCCGGGTTGCCGATGGCCTTGTGGAACCAGGCGGTGATAGCTCCACTTTTGTCCCAGCGGGCATCCCACTCCTCGAGCATGTCCAGGTCCACCACGCCTACATAGTTGATGCCGCACTTGTATAGATCCGGCGTCATGGTCAGTCCAGCCATGGTGGCGTAACCACCATAACTGGCACCATAGATGCAGACGCGCTCCGGGTCGGCAATGCCCTGCCTCACAGCCCAGGCTACGGCATCGGAAATGTCGTCCTGCATCTGCAGGCCCCATTGCTTCCACGCGCCAACCTGGAATTTGTGGCCATAACCGCCGGAGCCTCTGTAGTTCATCTGCAATACGGCATACCCACGGTTGGCCAGGAACTGGATTTCGGGGTTCCAGCCCCAGTAATCACGGATGCCATAAGGGCCTCCATGAGGGTGAACAATGAGCGGAAGCTTCTTGCCTTCTGCGCCCTTGGGCAAGGTCAGGTAGCCAGGAATGGTCAACCCGTCCCTGGCCTGGTAACTAATGGGCTTCATTTCCACCATGTCTTCGGGCTTGATGCGATCTGCGATCTGGGCCAGGAAAGTCAGCTTGAGCTTGGGTTCGGTTTCCAAAAGGTAGTAGGTGCCTGGTGAGCGGTCGCTGCTTGCCAGGATGACAGCAGTTTCCTCATCATCTGCCCAGCTATACACCCAGTTGACAGTATCGGGCAGAGCGGCATCCAGGGCTTGCTGAATGGTGCTGAATTTCTTGTCTACGCTATGCAGATGAGGTTTGTCGGTAAAATAGCTTACTGCCAGGAGGCGGTGATCCCTGGGGGAGAAGGTCAGGTCGGATATGTCAACCTCATCGTGTGCAAATACGAGTTTCTTCTGTCTGGTCCTTGGGTTCAGTTCATACAGGGCGGCTTTGTCCCGGCCTTTCGAAGACGTCAGGTAGATGTTTTGGTTGTCTTTGGTGAAGCCGGCAAATCCCATGCCTTCTTCTCCCAGCCTGGTGGTGCCAAGGCTTTTCCAGGGGGCATCTTCTGTTTCCCGGTAAAGCAATTCGTATGTGATGTCTGATTTGTCTTTTGCAACCTTGGCTCTGGTGGCAATGCGAACCTTGTGATTCCAATCCATTCCCCAGCCGATAACATCGCCAGGATTGGAAGTGAGGCGCTTCTTTTTGCCAGTGAAAATATTCATGCGATACAGATCCGGAAACTGGCCCCGGCGCTCATTGTTGATTACCAGCACATGCCGGTCATCTTCCTTCAATCGGTCGATCATTATAGTGTAGCGGGGAATCAACTGAATGCCCCTGGATGCTTTGTCAAGAATCTTGCCTTTGCTGCCATCGATATTCACAGCGTTCAATGCAAGAGATTCGTTACCGTCTTCCTCTACATAAAACAGTAGCCGACTGTTGCTTGCCCATTGATAGCGGGATACATCGCGTTTTGTGAGAGATGTTACCGCTTTGGGTTTCATGGTTGCTCTGTCAATGACAACCATGTTTCTGCTTGCTCCGACAGGTGCAATAGCCGCCAGATGCTTGCCGTCAGGAGAAAGCGTAACCTGGGAAAACTCGTAGTTCTTGAAGAAATACTCAACGGGAAGCTCTTTGGCACTGATTGAAATGGAAAAAATCAGTAGCAGCAGAAAAGAAATGGTTCTGTGCTTCATTTTTACGATTCTCCTTAATATTTCGTGGCATTTCAGAGGTTTATCGGTTTTATCCCCTTGCTCTGCAAAGCCAGTTACACGATTGTCACCGTGTATTTACTTCTTTTCGTTGCAATTTTGTTGCAATTTTGTTGCAGGCGTGGAAAAAACCACTATAAAATGCTGTCCATGCGGTTGTTTTCTGCCCGCTAAGGCCAGTGGGGGTCACAATAACAAACTCCGCTGCTTTACACCAAATTCTCTAGGAGAAATGTAATGTTCAACAAGCGAAAGACTTTGAGTGCGGCCATTCATCTGGCTTGCAGCGGTGTTGTTGCTACGGGTATTGCCCTGAGCGGAATCGCTGGTGCGGAAGAAGAAGCGGTCAAGCTTCAGAAAGAAGAGGTTACCGGATCTCATATTAAGCGTGTTGATATCGAGGGGGCTTTGCCTGTTACGGTGATCACAAGAGAGCAGATCGATATGAGCGGAGAAATTTCCGTTGCTGACGTCTTGCGGGCGACACCTTTCAACAGCTTTGGTTCATTTCGGCCACAATCGGGCTCATCAGCTCAAGGCACATCCAGCTTGAATTTGCGGGGCCTTGGTTCAGATCGAACTCTAATACTGGTAGATGGCCGACGTTTGCCTAAATCACCTTCCACTGGCAGTGATCAGGATTTGAATGTTATTCCTCTGGGTGCTGTGGAGCGCATAGAGATATTGACTGATGGCGCATCAGCTATATATGGATCAGATGCGCTGGGTGGTGTGGTGAACATTATTACGCGCCAGGATTACGAGGGCGTAGAGTTCAGGTACGGGAAGGCTGGTGTCAGTATTCCTGATGAAGGTGGTGACAGGGAAGAAGGGTCTGTGCTATTTGGTGCGGTGGGTGGCTCTTCCAGCATGCTCGGTGGTATTTCCTATAATAAACGCGATATCATTTTTGCCCGTGATTTTCCTTGGAACCGACCGGGAGGTTCTGTTTTTGGGAACAGTTTCACCACTTTGGATGAGTTCGGCAACGATCAGTTTGACTGGTTTTATACCGGCGCTTGTGATTTTCCGGGAACAGGCTTCTTCGTATTGGGTTCCCGCTGTGCATATGACTACACTCTGGTCAGTGCGGATGAAGCGTCCACATCCAATAAGTCACTTTGGTTGAAGGCCAAACACGACATCAATACAGACTGGCAGGTATGGATGAATTCCAGCTATACCGAGACAGAGTCTTTTGGTCGATATGCACCTGTGCCGGACAGCTCCTATTACACCGGAATACCTTTAACCGCCAATAGCCCCAACAACCCCACCAACCCCAACAGTCCACTTTATGATCCTTCACTGGGGTTGGATCAGCAAGAACTGAACTGGTGGCATCGCTTTGATGCCTTGGGTAATAGGGACAGTGAAGTGGTGAACAAGCTGGTCGATCTGCAGATTGGTGTTACCGGCATGATTGGCGATGTGGAGGTTGATGCTGGACTGCGCCGTACAACTAACAGGTCAGACGATATTGGAAGAAACTTCCTGTTGCGTACCCGGGCTGCAGAAGTCATAGAGAGCGGGTTATATGATCTAAGTAATCCGTATGGCGTGTCGGAAGATGTTTTGAATAGCATGAAAGTCACGATCTCACGCATCAGCAAATATGATCAAAATGAATTCTGGGCGTCTGCTGCTTTTGATCTGTTCGAAATTGCTGGTGGTACGGCACAAGCGTTTGTCGGGGCGGAATACCGCAAAGAATTCTATGACGACCAATATGATTCGCTGTCCGAAGCCGGGCAGGTTGGTGGATCTGCCGGCAATAGTGCAGGTGGCAACCGCACGGTAAAGGCCGCATATTTTGAGGCACTCTTTCCTGTCATAGATGATGTGGAAGTAACTGTGGCGGGGCGTTTTGACGATTACAGTGACTATGGCGATGATTTCTCACCAAAAATTTCTGGAAGGTGGCAGGCTACCGATGAACTGGTGGTTCGTGGTTCCTACGGTCAAGGCTTCCGTGCGCCGTCGCTGGACATTATTACGCAAAAGGATTCTTTTAGCGCCGATAGTGTGCGCGATCCGCGGTCGTGTATCAATCAAGGGCAACCTGAGAATTGTAACTTGCAGATAAATGGCACGCGTACAGCGAACCCGGAGCTGGATTCGGAAAATTCAGATCAGTTTGCATTTGGTGTGGCATATGAGCCAACTGATTGGGTAAATTTATCCGTGGATTATTACAATATTGAGATCGCTGACCGGATTAAATTCTTTGGTGCACAAACACTGGTAGATGCTGAACTGGCGGGTGATCCCATTCCGGCTGGTTTGGGCGTGGTTCGGGCTCCGAATGGCTCTATCCTGAGTATCGTACAGGGTTTTGGTAATGAAGGTGATCTGGCTACTTCTGGCATTGATCTGAACGTGCGATTCCAGTATGACTTGTTTGGCGGGCAAATGACTAACGACCTTAAATGGAGCCATGTTCTGGATTATTCTGTTGATGGAGGCCGCGATATGGTCAAGGATCCTGGCGCTCCTCAAGATCGGGCAGTATTGGCAAATATGTATGAGATCAATGATTTCAGTTTTGGCTGGAATATCAATTATATTGGCGACCAATATGATGACATCGTTGATGGTAATGGTGTGGGTCATGTGCCTACTTGGGTAACACATGATATCCAGGCCAATTACCATGCCAAATGGGATGGCAAGTTTACAGTTGGTGTCAGGAATGTAACCGAGAAGTACCCACCCATTGGTGTCGGTTTTATGGACGGAAGAGATTATGACTTTAACCTGTATGACGGGTATGGTCGTATCTTCTACGCAAGATATACCCAAACCTTCTAAGTGTAATGGTCAAAAAGAGGCGCGCTTTTGGCGCGCCTCTTTTTGTATTTTTCAGTGTTCAGGGTGTTTGGTGGCAGATGGAAGCCAATAAGCCATTCTCTAGACAAGCAGATATGGCGTTGATAATCTGATGATAGAAAAAATGGATCACTGGAGTAACTATTGGTCCGCTGGATACCTGACATCTTTGCCAGAAAACTTTCAGGTAAACTACAATGGTGAGGTGGCTGCATGGTGGCATGCGGTTTTTGCCGAACTCCCTGCAAATTGCAATATTCTTGATCTTTGTACCGGAAATGGTGCAATAGCGTTACTGGCGTCCAAATATAGCATGGACAATCATAAGGGGTTTTCAATCAGCGCGATCGACGCTTCAAAAATTGATGCAAACAGTGTACTTAGAAGATATCCGGAGCAGGCTAAATTCCTGGAAGGGGTAGAGTTTATAGGCGATTGCCCAGTGGAAAACTCTGGCTTGGATTCGGCGTTTTTTGATTTACTGTCTAGTCAGTATGGTGTCGAATATTGCAATTGGAAGCCTGCTGCCCAAGAAATCTATCGTTTGCTAAAACCAGGTGGGCGCTTTGCCTTTATCAGTCACGTCGGCTCCAGTGAGATTCAGAGCATTATGGAACAGGAAGAGCGTGAGTATGATAACTTGCGCGGGTGGGGATTTTATGGAACGATAAAGAATTTTCTCGATGGTCAATGCGGCGCGAGGGAAACACAAAGGAAGCTACGTAAAATTGACAAACGGTTACTGAAAATCCACAAGAGACATCGTGGTGCGTTACTGGATAACACCTCTCGAGTAATTCAACATCTGGTGACTTTGGATGTGATTAATTTCTGCTCCAATAAGGAAAAGTTGAAGTTTTTCTACATGCAACATATTTATGCTCAAAGGCGCACAAAAGATATGCTTGATGTAAGCAGATCAATAATAGATGCACCTGAGTGGTATCGTGTTTTTGAAGAAGCCGGTTTGGTTTTGGTTGGTCAAGACAAGATACTGCAAAAAGGTAAATTTTATGCAGGGGTGGCATACAGGTTTCAAAAACCCGCTTGATGAATGGTTGCATAAAGCTGCGACTTTGGGGTCGAATTAAAGCCTGAGTGTTTTGTTTGTTTTTATGCAGTTGTTTTTTGCGGCAAATCATCATTCAATAATTTAATATTTGCTGGCGTCGTCGTCAGTAATATCATTTATAAAATAACAGGGGTACTGTTATGCGACAAAATGCTTATGCTGTACTATCAACTTTGATATTGGGAGTGGCTTTATCTGCTACCTGTCAAGCAGCGGACAAAAAGACACTGAAAGCGGCTGTTGATGTTCAGGAATCTACGGAGAAGGCAGCCGCAGCATCGCAGAAGAAGATAGATAGTGTTGCAGATCAGGCCGATCGTATGCTTACCGAATACAAACTGACCATGCGCCAGTACGATGCTCTGAAAGGTTACAACGATCAGGTTGCAAGGATCGTCAAGGCACAGAACGAAGAATTATCAACCATCGACCAGCAACTGCTGGAAATCGACACCACCAACCAAGGCGTGATCCCGCTCATGGGGCGCATGGTAGATACTCTGGACAAATTTGTGGCGCTGGATGTGCCCTTCCTTCCCGATGAGCGCAGCAAGCGCATTGAGGAGCTCAAAATCCTGCTGGATCGGGCAGACGTTACTGTCTCGGAAAAGTACCGCCGCATCATGGAGGCCTATCAGGTAGAGATGGAATATGGGCGTACCATTGAGGCATACACTGCAGAACTGGCAGTAGGCGGTATCAAGCGTGCTGTAGATTTTCTCCGCATTGGGCGCATGGCGCTGATGTACCAAACCCTGGACAACAAGGAAACGGCTGTTTGGGATAATGACGAAAGAGCTTGGCAGGTTTTGCCCGAAGAATATCGCAAGCCCGCAATGCTGGGTTTGCGTATAGCCCGCAAGCAGGCGCCGCCTGACTTGATCAAGCTGCCTGTGCCCGCCCCACAGGGAGGTGGTAGTGTCGCGGGAGGCGGGACGCCGAGAGCGACTGCGCCGGAGAAAGCCCAATGAAAAAAACAGGAGGCGTATTGATATTGCTGTTTGCGGCGTTGTTTTCGACTACGGCCTTTTCCGCGCAAAGCCTGGACACCTTGCTGAAACAGGTGAAGCAGGCCAAGGCCGAAGAAGCACGTCTGAACAAGCAGCGTGAAGCCGAGTTCCTCAAGGACAAGAACCGGCAAGCGCAACTGCTCGCCGCGGCGAAGGAAAAGCTGGCAGCCGAGAAAATCCGGGGCGAAAGCCTCAAGCAACAGTTCGACAAAAATGAGCAGAAACTAGCCGAAGCAGAAGAAACGCTGGAGCGGCGTCAGGGCAATCTGGGTGAATTGTTTGGCGTGGTGCGTCAGGTGGCCGGTGATGTAGCGGGCATCCTGGATGCCTCCCTGGTTTCCGCGCAGTATCCTGGTCGCAGTAAAGAGCTGGTGCGCATGAGCAACGAGAAGAAACTGCCTTCCATCCCCGAGCTGGAAGAGCTGTGGTTCCAGATGCAGCATGAAATGACCGAATCCGGTAAGGTCGTAAAATACATAGATTCCGTGGTGGCAGTAGACGGTATGGAGAGCCAGCAGGAAGTGGTGCGGGTTGGTGTATTCAATGCAGTCTCCAACGGCAAATTCCTGCGCTATCTGACAGAAACCGATCAGTTGATTATTCTGCCCAGGCAACCGGCGCCACGTTTTCTGCGCATGGCTGAAGGTTTGCAGAATGCAAGCAGTGGTATGGTGCCCATGGCCGTGGATCCCTCCCGGGGTGCGATACTCAATTTGTTGGTACAGGCGCCTGACCTGAAAGAGCGTATTGCCCAGGGCAAGGAAGTCGGCTATATCATCATTGGCTTGGCGGCTTTTGGTTTCCTGCTGGCTTTTTACCGGTTGGTCGCTTTGGGTCTCACCAGCATGAAAGTGCGTTCACAGCTTAAAAATGCTGACAATCCCAGAAAGAGCAATCCGCTGGGCAGGGTGCTGCTTTCCTGGTTCGATAACCAGGATGCGGATCTGGAAACATTGGAGCGCAAAGTCGATGAAGCGGTGATCAAGGAAGTGCCCAAGTTGCAGCGGGGGCTTTCAATACTAAAAATTCTTGCCGTTACTGCCCCGCTGCTGGGCTTGCTGGGTACGGTTACCGGCATGATCCAAACCTTCCAGTCCATTACGCTGTTTGGCACAGGTGATCCCAAGCTCATGGCTGGCGGTATTTCCCAGGCTCTGATCACCACGGTGCTGGGCCTGACGGCAGCCATTCCGCTGACTTTTCTGCACGCCATAGTATCCACGCGCAGCAAGGCGCTGGTACAGGTACTTGAAGAGCAGAGTGCCGGCATCATCGCCCGCCATGCGGAGAAGCTGCATAGCAACCGATGAATATCAAGTACGCACTCATCGGTGTACTCGAAAGCATCCGTGACTTCATGGAGGCGGGTGGGCCGGTATTGTGGATCATACTGGTTACCGCTTTCCTGATGTGGATACTGATTATTGAGCGCTACTGGTTTATTCGCCTCACCTATCCTTCTCTGGTAAAGGCGGCAGGCAAGCAGTGGGATGAACGCAAGGATCACCATACCTGGTATGCGCACCGGATTCGTGATGAGCTGATTTCGCGCATTTCCGCGCAGTTGCATCGGGGGTTGATCATGCTGAATACACTGGTTGCGCTGTGCCCTCTTATGGGCTTGCTCGGCACGGTATTCGGCATGGTGCAGGTGTTCGATGTTATGGCGATCACCGGCAGTGGAAATGCCCGGCTGATGGCTTCCGGCATTTCCATGGCAACCATCCCGACCATGGCGGGAATGGTGGTTGCCCTGTCGGGTCTGTACTTCAGCGCCCGACTGAAATTTCATGCGGATTATCTGACCCAGCTGGCGGCCGATAATCTGCATATCTCTGACACCAAGGTGGTCAAATGAGACGCAGACACTACCAAGATGATGATGAAGCAACCATCGATCTGACGCCACTGATGGATATCGTATTCATCATGCTGATCTTCTTTATTGTTACTACCTCCTTTATCAAGGAATCCGGCGTGGACGTGAACCGCCCCAGTGCCAATACTGCGGAGCGTAAGGAGAAAGGGAATATCCTCATTGCCATTACCGCCAACGATGAAATCTGGATAGACAAGCGCCGCGTGGATGCTCGCGCAGTGCGCGCCAATGTTGAGCGCCTGAAGGCCGAGAGCCCGGAAGCATCCGTAGTGATCCAGGCCGACAAGGAATCCAAGAACGGTCTGCTGGTGCAGGTGATGGATCAGGTGCATCTTGCGGGGATTCTCAATATCTCCATCGCGGCGGTGAAGGACTGACATGCTTTTACGGCTGCCCATTGCCATCATTTTGGCGGCGCTGGTTTCCCTGGCACTGTTTTTTGCCATGCATTTCCTGATCAGCCAGGGCAAGGGGGATATCAACAAATCCCAAGACTATTCAGTGGTGGATTTTGTGCGCCTCAAGCGTGATTCTGAAACACGGGTGAAGAAACGGGTGATCCCCAAAAAACCACCGCTGCCCAAAGAACCGCCGCCACCACCAGAACTGCAGGTAGCCCAGAATGATGCCGTTGCCATGCCGCAGCTGCAGATGGATATGCCGCGTCTCTCTACTTCCGGCATTGCAGGGGGGCCGTTCATCGGCGGAGTGGGTCGAGGTGCCGGCGTTGCGCAAGGTGACGGCGACCTGATTCCTCTGGTAAAGATTGCACCACGTTATCCCCGCAAAGCTGCCCTGGCTGGAAAAGAAGGTTGGGTAAAGGTGCAGTTTACGGTGACTGAGCTGGGAACCGTTAAAGACGTGCAGATACTGGATTCCAAACCCAGGCGACTGTTTGATCGAGCTGCCAAGAAGGCAATTCTCAAATGGAAATTCAAGCCAAGGATTGTGGATGGCAAGCCGGTGCCTCGCAAGGCGGTGCAAGTGATTGACTTTAAATTGGCAGGGGAGGAATGATGAACGCCGTTCGGGCATTGTTTCTTTTAGTGCTGCTGATGGGATCCCAGGCATTTGCGGCGACACTGAGCGAGCGTACTTACAAGCGTCTTACCGCCATTCATGAATTGATGGGAGAGAGCAAGTACAAGGAAGCACTGAAGCGACTGGATGAGCTGCTGCCCCGTGTGCGTAAAAACAATTACGAATATGCGACTATCATGCAGACCTATGGTTTTGCCTATGCTGCCCAGGACAAATACAAGCAGGCAATCAAGGCATTCAATGAGGCGTTGAAAACAGAAGCCCTGCCAGATCGGGTGCAATTTAGCATGCGTTACAATCTGGCGCAATTGTATGCAGCAGTGCCTGATTGGAAGGCAGCGGCCAGAACCTATGAGCAGTGGCTGGTGGCAATAGAAAAGCCCTCTGCAGACAGCTATGCCTTTGGTGCGACTATCTATGCGCAACTAAAACAGTACGATAAGGCTATTCCTAAGATAAAAAAAGCTATTTCACTTGGCAAAAAACCCCGGGAAAACTGGTATCAGCTGCTGCTGTCCATGCTCTATCAAAAGAAAGATTATGCCGAGGCGGCACAGATTTTGGAAACCATGGTGGCATTCTGGCCAGACAGGAAGCAGTACTGGAAACAGCTGTCAGGTGTGTATTTTACCTTGAAGAAAAATCGCAAATCTCTGGCGGTGCTGGAGCTTTCCCGCAAGCAGGGTTTTCTGGAGAGCGAGCGTGATTTGATGAACCTGGTGAACATGTATTTGCTACAGGGAATCCCCTACAAGGCTGCAAAGATACTGGAAAAGGAAATGAATGCTGGACGCATAGAGCGTACGGGTAAAAACTTGCAAAAACTGGGCGAGGCCTGGATGCGTGCCAAAGAAACCGATGAGGCGCTGAGGGATTTGCAGGCTGCTGCGCAGGCGCAAAAAAAAGGCGTACTATATCTGCGACTAGCGCAGCTGTACACAGACAAGGAAAACTGGGGAAAAGTTGTCGAACTATCAGGTCAGGCGCTGGCAGCCGGCGGGTTGAAAAATCCGGGGGATGCCTATTTGCTCATAGGCATGGCGCAATATGAAACCGGCAATAAACGGAGCGCCCTGGCCAGCTTCAGCAAGGCATTGAAGTACGCAAAATCAAAGCGCCAGGCCTCCCAATGGATTAGGCACATCAAATCTGAGGGTATCTGATACGGCAGGCAACCTCTCTTGGCCAAAGTGTCTCGGCAATACAATAATGCCTATATTTCCAGCACCAGCTTCCCTTGGGTATGCCCTTCCTCAATCATGCTATGAGCCTTGCCGGCCTCCGCCAGTGGCAGGGTTTCGGAAACCTCGACCTTGAGCTTGCCCTCGCTCATCCATTCGCCACACAGGCGCAGGATTTCGCCCTGATGCGCCAGGGCTTCGGGCAGATCCTTGAGAGCGGGGGTGAGCATCAGGGTGAAGGCGATGGTCAGGTTCTTGTTGCGCGCCTCCCCGGTGACTAGGCCATCTCCAGGGTCGAGAATGGTTACCAGGGTGCCATATTCAGCAAGCAGGGGCAGGGATTGGCGGAAAACCTCCGGCCCTACGGTATCGAATACCAGATCTACACCCTTGCCTTCGGTAAATTCATGAACGGCCTGCCCAAGATCCTGATCCTTGTAGTTGACCACGGCGTCGGCCCCCAGGGACTGCACGAAATCCGCCTTGGCTTGTGAGCTGACGGTGGTCATCACCCGGGCGCCGCGCAATCTGGCCAGCTGAATGGCAACATGGCCGACTCCGCCAGCACCGGCATGGATCAGCACAGTCTGGTCCTGTTGCAGCCTGCCACGGTCGTAGAGCGCCTCCCAGGCAGTAATCAATGCCAGGGGTGCGGCGGCTGCTGCTGCGGAAGAGGTGCGTGCCGGAGCAAATTCAGCGCGGGTCTCGTCCAGGATCGTGAACTGGGCATAGTTGCCCTGCTCCCTGCCGAGCCCGCCATGGCAGAACCACACTTGGTCTCCCGGCTGGAAGCGTACGACCTTTTCCCCCACAGCAACGACTTCGCCTGCGCCATCGCAACCAAGAATGGCTGGTGGCTGGGCGCCATAGAACAGGCCTTTCTTGCGTAGCTTGGCATCGACGGGGTTCACCCCGGCGGCGGCCAGGCGCACCTTGATCTGGTGGGGGGAAACAATTTCCGGTTCCGCTACTTCCTGGAGTTTCAGAACATCAACATCGCCAATATCTGTCATCACTACCGCTTGCATGAAACGTCTCCTTATCCGGCGCATAATTTGCTGGTATGTTACATGAGCAATTCTGCACAAGCCTTGATCGGACTGCAAGCATTGTTAACCCGCATTTCTCACCGGAATTCCCGAACCCCGGTGAGAAATGCGGGCTAGCCCGGATATTTCACCTGGACACTGAAATAACAATATAAGATGCTGTTTTTATTAACCATTGCATCTATATTAGCAAAGCGCAATATGTTACCGGGTGTTTGTTAAGTCCGCCCTTGCACCGATCTTGTTGCCCAGAGACGATATTTCTTCACTCATCAATAGCTTGGGCTATTGATTCGATCAGAAATTCGCCTCTGAACAACAA
>JAJRUY010000156.1 GCA_024277555.1 Gammaproteobacteria bacterium
CCCAGAGCCCGCAGCACATAGCTTGGCTCGAGGCTGGCAGAGGTGCAGGCAGAGCCGGAAGAGACGGCCATGTCCTTGAGCGCCATCATCAGGCTTTCGCCTTCCACATAGTTGAAGCTGATGTTCAGGTTGCCCGCAACGCGCCGTTCCAGATCACCGTTGAGGTAGACCTCTTCCATGTCCTTGAGTCCGTCCCAAAGGCGGTTGCGCAACGCCATGATACGCGCATTTTCCTCGGCCATTTCCTCTTTTGCAATGCGGAAAGCCTCGCCCATGCCGACGATCTGGTGGGTCGCCAGGGTGCCGGAACGCAAACCGCGCTCGTGTCCGCCACCGTGCATCTGAGCCTCCAGGCGCACCCTGGGCTTGCGCCGCACATACAGGGCGCCCATGCCCTTGGGGCCGTAGATCTTGTGCGCGGAAAAACTCATGAGATCCACCGGCAACGCCTGTAAATCAATCTCTATTTTGCCTGCGCTTTGTGCTCCATCAACATGATATATAACTTTATTTTCCCTGCATATTTCACCAATAGCAGCAATGTCATGGATCACGCCAATCTCATTGTTCACATGCATCACGGAAGCCAGGATGGTGTCGTCACGCAGCGCAGCACGAAACTTGTCCAGATCCAGCAGGCCGCTCGGCTCCACATCCAGGTAAGTCACTTCGTAGCCTTCGCGCTCCAGCTGACGACAGGTATCCAACACTGCCTTGTGCTCGGTCTTCACGGTGACGATATGCCTGCCCCGCTTTTGGTAGAAATGGGCTGCGCCCTTGATCGCCAGATTGTCCGACTCGGTTGCGCCCGAAGTCCAGACAATCTCCCTGGGGTCGGCATTGATCAGCGCTGCAACATTCTGCCGCGCCTCATCTACCAGCTTCTCGGCTGCCCAGCCAAAGGGATGGCTGCGCGAGGCGGGATTGCCGAAAACTCCATCCCGGGTCAGGCAGCGACACATTTTTTCCGCCACCCGTTCATCAACCGGCGTCGTTGCGGAATAATCAAAATAGATTGGGAGTTTCATTCATTGCTCCAGATTTCCTTCCGTTCTCAAGCCTGCAAAATGGTTTATTGTTTTCAGGTCCAGGAAATGTGCTGGCCTGGGTGTTTTTGCTTCTTGGCAAGCTGTTTGTCCAATAGATCCTGCAGGCTGATACCGCTCAGGTAATCGTAAATACTGTCGCTCAAATCCTGCCATAACTCATGGGTCAGGCAGCGCTTGTCTCCGTGGCAATTACCTTTTCCACCACAGGCAGTGGAGTCCAGGCGCTCATCCACCGCAGTAATCACTCCCGCCACATCAATGCGTCCGGGCTCAAGGCCCAGGCAATAACCGCCGCCAGGTCCACGAATACTGTTCACCAGCTTGCGCTTGCGCAGGCGGGAGAACAATTGTTCCAGATAGGACAGGGAAATATCCTGCCTATCTGCAATGTCCGCCAGACTCACCGGACCGTCATCGCCATGGAGCGCCAAATCCAGCATTGCTGTTACCGCATATCGGCCTTTGGTAGTCAGTCTCACAGGTCAATTCCGAGGTTCATGTTCTGAACGCAACTATACATTACCAAGTATTTTAGTCAAGTATTGGCAATGGCGAAATGAAAGATATATTCCATGCTATTTTTCCTGGATTTTTCCGGAATCCACAGCTCCTCTTTCCTCCTCCCCAAGACGGTTGAGCTCATCCGCGGTGGAGACGATTTCACAGGATGCAAGCTCCGGCAGATCTACCTCTTCTTCGGTATATCCCATGCTCTTCAGCACTTCGCACATGCGGGACATTTTCGATTCCAACACATGCACATGGTCCAGCATGCAGTTGATGGCGTTGGCCACGGGATCCGGCGCATCTTCCGTGGCTCCATAGGCGTCAAACCCCATTTTCTGCGCCAGTTTTTCTCGGTGGGCAGTATCGTGGGAAGTCCGCCGTTCCACCAACCTGCCGGGTATGCCCACTACGGTTGCATTGGATGGCACAGGCTTGACCACCACCGCATTGGAGCCAATTCTGGCTCCATCTCCAACGGTAATCGGCCCCAGCACCTTGGCGCCGGCGCCCACCACTACATCATTGCCCAAGGTTGGATGGCGTTTCCCCTTCTCCCAACTGGTGCCCCCCAGGGTCACGCCGTGATACAGGGTGCAGTCATCCCCGATAACTGCCGTCTCACCGATAACTACCCCCATGCCATGATCAATAAAGAAGCGGCGTCCGATAGTCGCCCCGGGGTGGATTTCCACACCGGTCAACCAGCGTGCAACATTGGATACCACCCGCCCCAGCCACTTGAAATTCCGCTTCCACAAACCATGGGAAACGCGATGCGCCAGAACCGCATGCAGGCCCGGATAGGTGCTCAACACCTCGAAGGTGGTGCGCGCCGCAGGGTCACGATCAAAAACAGACTGTACGTCCTCACGCAGACGTTCAAACATGGTGAAATACCACTCGGCCAGATATATCCGACTATTTTACTCTATTTTCTTGCCAGGCCACAGCAATCAAAGGGATCCTGTTGAATATAAGGAAGGTTAAAGAAATCTGGCAACCAGCCGAAGCATAAACAAGAAACCCGCATTCACCCGGAGTCAGGTCTCAATGCTACAGAATACGTCTGCCACCCAGAATACAGCACTTGATTTTCTCAATGACTTTACACATCAACTTGGCCGCAGGGATATCGACCTGCCACCATTTCCTGACGTATATGCAAAGATACTGGACGCATTGAATAATCCCGATCTATCGATGGAACAGCTCGCACGCATTGTTACCGCCGCCCCTGATTTGTGTGTGCGCATTCTGTTGTTGTCCAATTCGGCCCTGATGAACCGGGCCGGAGTGGAAGTAACAAGCATTGATGTAGCAGTTACCCGCTTGGGCATTACTGCAGTACGCAATACTGCCGCCTCAATTGCCACCAGAGATGTGTTCGATATTCCAATAAACTCTCCCGTAAGGCACAAATTGGACGCATTTCGTGACATGTCGGTAAAAACCGCCGCTTACGCCTATTTCCTGGCAACCAGATCAGATCAATCATCCATCAGGGATGACGCCATGTTGACGGGGTTGTTGCACAATGTCGGCAGTTTCTACATTTTTTCGAAAATCGAAAAATACCCGGAATTGATAGACGAAGAACTGACCCGGTCATGGATTCCGGGAATCAGTTGCGCACTGATCGCCAACTGGGGGTTTTCAGAGCACATCGCCAAAGCAGTGGATGAACAAGACCTTGTTGAAGCAAGTCATTTTGGACGCCCAAACCTGAATGACATGTTGATCGTCAGCAAGCTGCTGGCACAATTATCGAACTCCGATTCCCCGGAAACCATGATATCCGGGATAACATGGAAAAATATTACCGCTTTCTCCAAGCTGGGAATCTCAGCCGAAAACATTTTGCAAATCATTGAAGAATCCACAGATGAAGTAGAGTCCTTTGTTTCAGCGCTATCCTGAATGTTTCACCGGAATATTGTCGAGATGGGCAGGTCAAAACATCAGGTCTAGCCCGGATATTTCGCCTGGACACTGAAATAACAATATAAGATGCTGTTTTTATTAACCATTGCATCTATATTAGCAAAGCACAATATGTTACCAGGTGTTTGTTAAGGGAACCTCGAATAATTCATTTTTTAGTCACCCCGGCAAAAGCCGGGATCCAGATAAATCAGTAGGTTATGGATTCCGGCTTCCGCCGGAATGACGATTTTTCGAGGTGCCCTTAAGTCCGCCCTTGCACCAATCTTGTTGCCCAGAGACGATATTTCTTCACTCATCAATAGCTTGGGCTATTGATTCGATCAGAAATTCGCCTCTGAACAACAATCTCGGCACAATCATCGGACTTGCAGGTGAAACATCCGGGCTAGTTCGAACGCAGTACATGAATCGGTGGCGTAGAAAGCAGACTGCGCATCACCAGAAACCCAATCATCACCAGTCCCAACAGACCGCCGACCATCCCGATCAGCCACAGCTGGATATTCAGCCCCGCTTCCAGCC
>JAJRUY010000157.1 GCA_024277555.1 Gammaproteobacteria bacterium
CGGCTGCTGAACGATCTGGCTGCCGCATCGGTCGGGTGGCGTGATGATGGTGATCGCAGCGAGAAGAGCCTGTTTTTCCAGGTGAAGCGCTCTGTTGATCGCATTGTGCATGAATACACTCAGGATGTATCCCTGTTCGAAGAAGTCGTTGAAGACTTTGCGCGTTTTATGGAGAAGCGCGCCAGACTCAAGAAAATGCTCGAGGATCGGCTGACCCAGGCCGTTTCCGGTGAAGAAAAGCTGGAAGTGGCGAAGCAGCGGGTTGAAGAAGTTTTGCGCGAACTGGGTGCGGACTACTTGCCGGAAGCAGCACGCGAAATACTGGAGCATCCCTGGAAAAAGCTTATGACCATCCTGCTCCTGAGAGAAGGGGAAGAAGGCAGCAACTGGCGCAAGGCTGTAAATATTGCAAAGCTGCTGGTCATGTATCTTGGCCGGGATTCGGGAGAAATCGATCGGCAGAAGCTGCTGTCCAGCATCCCGGATCTGATCAGTGGTCTAAAGAAGGGGTTTGGCTATATTTCTTTCGACCAGAAGAAATCCTCGGCCATGCTCAACAAGCTGCAGACTTGCTTTATCAGTGTGCTCAAGCATGGAAAAGTTGTTTCAGACGGGCAGCAGATGCACCAGGATAGTGCTGAGAAACAAGCGGATAGCGCTGAGCCAGAGATTGAAGATGCACACAGCATCAGCATAAGGAGTATGAAAGAAGGCAGCTGGATTCGTATGCAGCTGGATGCGGAAGAAGAGCCGTTGATTTGCAAATTGGTATGGCGCAGCAAGTTTACTGGCACCATGGTGTTTGTGGACGGGCAGGGAAACAAGGCTGGTCAAATGAAGGAAGCGGAGCTGGCCGCGTATTTCCGTGACGGCAGCGCCAAGTTCCTTGAAGACGCACAGGCGCCGCTTATTGATCGGGCGATCAAGAAGATGATGAAAGTTCTCAATGCGCGCATCGTCGGGCCGAAGCTGCAAATGGCGGAATAATCCGGGGTTTCCGGCTCTGTTCGTCAACAACCCGCGTTTGCGGGTTTTTTTCTGCCGGGCTGTTGTGCCTATGTCAGAATATCAGGCGTGGCAATGAAGCAAAGAACGGGAGCAATGCTGTGGAAAAAGCGGAAATCGGGCTGATCGGGCTGGCGGTAATGGGGCAGAATCTGGCTCTGAACATGAGTGATCATGGTTTCAGGGTGGCAGTGTACAACCGCACCACGGAACGCATGCAGGATTTCGTGCAGGGAGCGGCTGCGGGTACATCTATTGTTGGCGCCCCAACCCTGGAAGCCCTGGTTGATGCCCTGCAGGCACCGAGAAAGATCATGCTCATGGTGCGCGCCGGCAAGGTGGTGGATGCGGTGCTCGATGCCCTGCTGCCTCTGCTGACGCCGGGGGACATTGTCATCGATGGCGGCAACTCGAAATTCACGGACACCGACAGGCGGGTTGCCTTGTTGCGGAGCAAGGATATGCATTTTGTCGGTTGTGGGGTCTCGGGTGGGGAAGAAGGCGCACGCCATGGCCCCGCCATCATGCCGGGAGGAGATGAGCGGGCCTGGCCGCAGATTCGCCCGCTGCTGCAATCCATCTCGGCCAAAGTAGATGGCGTTCCCTGCTGCCAGTGGATAGGCAGTGGCGGCGCCGGGCACTATGTAAAAATGGTGCACAACGGCATCGAATACGGAGACATGCAGCTTATCGCCGAAGCCTATCATTTGATGCGTGAAGGCCTGGGCATGGATATCGATGCTATCGGGCAGGTGTTTGCCCGCTGGAACCAGGGGGTGCTCAATTCCTACCTGATCGAGATAACCGCAGATATTCTTGCCTACAAGGACGAGGCTGGCGAGCCGTTGCTGGACAGGATTCTCGATAGCGCCGGGCAGAAGGGAACGGGTAAATGGACTGGTATCAGCGCTCTGGAACTCGGGGTTCCCTTGACGCTCATTGGCGAAGCGGTGTTCGCCCGCTGCCTGTCTGCGTTCAAGCAACAGCGGCAGCAGGCGCAGCAGGTGCTTGGCCTGCCACCAGCCCGTTTTCAGAAAAATGCAGGAGAAATGGTCGATGCCATTGAGCAAGCGCTGTATGCCAGCAAAATTGTTTCCTATGCCCAGGGATACATGCTCATGACAGAGGCGGCGCAAACCTATGGGTGGGATCTGCACTATGGTGATATCGCCCTGGTATGGCGCGGCGGCTGCATTATCCGCAGTCGCTTCCTCAACGACATCAAACAAGCCTATGTGCAAAATCCCGGGCTGGAAAACCTGTTGCTGGATGATTTTTTTGCGCAAGCCGTATGCAATGCCGAATCCGCCTGGCGCAAGACCTGCATATTGGGGGTGGAGCAGGGCATTCCACTGCCTGCCATGAGTGCGGCGCTTTCATTCTTCGATGGATACCGGCGGGGACGGCTGCCAGCCAACCTGATTCAGGCGCAGCGTGACTATTTCGGTGCCCACAGTTATGAGCGTCTGGATCGGCCCAGGGGAGAGTACTTTCATACCGACTGGACCGGACAGGGAGGTGATGTGGCTTCAGGGCAGTATGATGTTTGATCAGGTCGGCTGCACCTATGTGATATTCGGTGCTACGGGAAACCTGTCCCGGGAAAAGCTCATGCCGGCACTCTATCATCTGGATGCCGCAGGCAAGCTGGATGCGCAGACCCGCATTGTTGCCAGTGGCCGCCGGGACTGGGACGATGCGCGTTGTATGCAGGAGGTGCGCGGCTGGGTGCAGGCCAAGGCCAGGGACAAGCTGGATGAACCGGTATTCAAACGCTTTGCGGCGCGGTTGAGTTATTTCCGGGGCGATCTTGGTGAGGAGTCCACCTGGCCGGCGCTGAAAGCCTGGCTGAACTCCCGCAGCGATCTTCCCGGCAATATGGCCTTCTACATGGCGATTCGCCCGGCGGAGTTTGGCCTGGTGGTGGAGAATCTCGGTCGCCAGGGCTTGCTGCAGGAGGGTGAATACTGGCGCCGGGTCGTCATCGAAAAACCTTTTGGTTACGACTTGTTAAGCGCGCAGGAACTGCAGCATAACCTCGGTCAGTATTTGCGGGAGGAACAAATCTACCGCATCGATCACTATCTGGGGAAAAGCACGGTGCAGAATGTACTGGTGTTCCGCTTCGCCAACACCCTCCTCGAACCCCTCTGGAACCGTAACTATATCGACCATGTGCAGATCACCCATTCAGAAACCGCCGGCGTGGGCAGCCGCGGCGCCTACTATGATGGCAGTGGGGCCATGCGCGACATGATCCAAAGCCACCTGCTGCAGTTGTTGACCCTGGTAGCCATGGAGCCGCCGGTATCCATGCAGGCGGAAGAATTGCGGGATGAAAAGGTCAAGGTACTCAAATCCCTGCGTACCATCGATGAGGAACAGGTGCCGGAATATGCCTTCCGGGCGCAATACAGCAGCGGCCTGGTGGACGATTCCCTGGTGAAATCCTACCTCGAAGAAGACGGTATTCCATCGGACAGCCGCACTGAAACCTATGCGGCGATGAAGCTCTATGTAGACAACTGGCGTTGGCGTGGCGTGCCATTTTACTTGCGCACTGGCAAACGCCTGGCGGAAAAGCAATCCATGATTTCCATCTGTTTTCGTCATCCGCCACAGCAGTTTTTTCGGGATACCGATGTAGGGCCGATGAAGCCAAACTGGATCATGCTTGGTATTCAGCCCTGCGAATGTATGCGCATGGAAATGACCGTGAAAGAACCGGGATTGGAAATCCGTACCCGGCAGCGCAGCCTGGACGCCCAGCTGCGCAGTATTGACGAAGCCCCCATCGATGCATATGAAGAGCTGCTGCTGGATGTTGTCGATGGGGATCGCTCCCTGTTTTTGCGCTATGACGAAGTGGAATGGGCCTGGCGCGCCATCGATCCGGTGATCCGCCACTGGGAAAACGACCAGGAGCCCATACCGCTGTACGCAGCAGGCAGCTGGGGACCAGCAGAAAGCCGCCGGCTGTTCGACAAGCCGCAGCAGCACTGGCGTCACAGCATGGATCCGGAAGAATGAGCTGGCAGGTAGTGGCAGATGTCGAGGCGGTAGCCAGGGAAGCGGTAAAAAAAATTCTCGGCATTGCGCAAGATGCGATTGCAACTCGCGGTGTTTTTTCTCTGGTGCTGGCCGGGGGCAGTACCCCGGCGCGTACCTATCAACTGCTGGCGGCCCAGGATCAGGACTGGGCGGCGTGGCAGTTTTATTTTGGCGACGAGCGTTGTCTGCCGGTGGATGATCCTGAACGCAACAGTGTCATGGTGGCGGAAAACCTGTTCAGGCATATTCCGCTGCGCCAGCAACAGATCCATGTGATTCCTGCGGAGCAGGGCGCAGAAGCGGCAGCGCTGGCCTACGAGCAGGAAATTACCCCGGCACAGCCCTTCGATCTGGTGCTGCTGGGCTTGGGTGAAGATGGCCATATTGCATCCCTGTTTCCCGGACGCCAATATCCTGAAAATCGACTCGTTGTTGCCGTGCATGATGCCCCCAAGCCGCCACCGGAGCGGGTCAGCCTCAACTATGGCGCCCTGTCGTCCGCACAGGAGCTGCTGTTTCTGGTCAGTGGCCGGGGAAAGGCCAGGGCAGTGCGGGATTGGCGCAACGGAAAAGATATCCCTGCGGCGCGTCTGCCCGAGCCGCAAATCCTCATCGATGAAGCAGCCTGGCATGAGTAACTGGCAGGTCTACATCATCCGCTGTTCGGATGACAGCTATTACACAGGCATCACCACCGATGTACAGCGGCGTTTCGAGCAGCACCGTAGTGGCAAGGGCGCTAGGTATTTTTACGGGCGTGCGCCGATAGAGGTCGTATATACAGAGAGCTGCGAGAATCGCAGCATCGCATTACAACGTGAGGCGCAAATCAAGGGTTTCAGCAGGAAACAGAAGATGCGCCTGTTCTGCTTATCCGTTTGATATTTGCTGTAACACTTCGCCACATGAAATGCAGTGATACTTTACACCACGATGCCGAACCCGGTTGTGGCGCGTAGCGCTTAATCGGTGCTCCTGGCAAGTGCATTTATAGGTAAAACGCCGCTGTTTGCGTTGCTGCACATTTTCCAGGTTATATTGATGGCAACGGGAAGGCTCCAGACCGAATGCCTGCATCAATTCCTGCCATTCCGGACCGTGGGGTCTGGGACGGCTGCCCGGATACAGCTGGTCAACAATAAAATGGGCTACCTCATGCGGCGGGGTGCGAAGGCAATAGGCATCAAACTGGACGGCGGCCATCTCCGGATTATAGCGGATGCAAGGCAGCGACCCGCCACGATACTGCCCGGCGGCCTGTCCCCGCAGGTCGAAGCGCACCACAGGCATGGGGAAAATCTGCTCATGCAGTTTTTCCGCCCGGGAAATCCAGTGCCGGGTGAGCTGCAGCAGTTCCTGTTGCTGTTCATTGGAGAGAGGAGAGGGCATGATGATGAAATTGTTCTTGGTGCGGGTATGGACTGGATTGACAGTCTGCCGTTTTTTTGCCTGTCTGTCCATGTTGATCGAGGGATTTGCCGAAGATCACAAAACCGCCTGGCAAGCCGGGATTTTTGGGTTATATCGAGGGTAATATTGGCACCATGAAAGGGACTCCTGCGCCAATCTGGCAGAATTTTTCCAGGGTATTCAGGTACGGCTTCCGGCCTCAGCCATTGCTGTTGATCGCCGGGATGTCGGTGCTGCTCTACCTGAGCAGTGGAGGCATTCTGGGCTGGGCGGCTTCCGTCATTCTCGGAGCGATGCTGTTCAAGTACGCTTTCGTGGTGCTGCAGCAAACGGCCAGGGGGAATATGAACCCGCCTCCTTTGAATCTGGATGTGCTGGCCGGGGACTATGATCTGCCCCTCAAGTTCTACGCGCTGATTCTGCTATTCAATATTCTGGTTGGCAGTGATATGCCACTGGCGGTCCTGGTGGCCTTTGCTGCGCTGGCAGCTTTTCCTGCATCCATCATGGTGCTGGCGCTCAATGAGTCCATTGTGGATGCGCTCAATCCGGTGCTGCTATGGCGTCTGATCGCCCGTGTCGGCTGGTCCTATCTGGCTCTTATCGGGCTGTTGTTCGTGTTGCAGATTGCCGAATCCAATGCCGTGAACCTGCTGGCGGGCGGCGTGCACTGGATCTTCTATCATCTGGTTACGGGATATTTTGCCATTCTCACTTTCCATGTCATGGGCTATATCCTCTACCAGAATTATGAGCGTGTCGGACAGCCCGTGGAGGAAGAGCAGAACCCGGCTGATGCCCGCCTGGCTCATTTTGAAAACATGATGGCCATGGGTAACAAGGAGGCCGCCATTGCCGAGCTGCAGCAGCTGATTGTCGAATATCCAGATGATCTGGATATCCATCGCCGCCTGCATCAACTGTGCTTGCTGGAGAGAAAGGGAAAAGAACTGTCCCGCCATGCCCGCAGCTATATGCCGTTGCTGCTCGGAGCCGGTAGAGATGTGCAGGCAGCCGAGTTGTATCAGGATTGCCGATCCCTTGGAGAGAACTGTGCTCCCGATGATGCAGAAGGATGCTACCGCTTGGGCCGGGCCTTGCATGGCGCAGGAAAATACCGGGAAGTAATCGACCTGCTCAACGGCCTGCACAAGCGCTTTCCCCGTAGCGACTTCATTCCCCACGCCTATTTTCTCATGGCAAGAACCCTGAGTGAGTCTTTGAGCAAGGATGATTTGGCGGTAAAGGCGCTACGCTTCATCATCGACAATTATGCCGGGCATCCGGTGTTGCCGGATGTGAAAGCCTATCTGGATGTATTGCAACCGGATATGCCATGATCATCATTCCCTTTGACCGCAAGCTGGACTGGCGCAATCCACCCCTTGTCACCCTGGCGTTGATAGCCGTAAACATCCTGTGTTTCTTTGTGTGGCAATCAGGAGATGACCAACGCTATATGGAAGCCCTGGAATACTACCAGGATTCTGGATTGGGCAAGATCGAGTGGTCCCGTTACAGGGAGTACAAGGGTAAACAAGCGGCGTTGGATGCCGGGGAGGAGACAGGGAAGGATTTTGCCGCCATCTTTCACTACTGGCAGATGATCGAAGATGCGCCTTTTGTGCATCAGCTGCTGGCGGGGAGGATCATATCTCCCGGTGACAGGGACTACCCGCAATGGAAAGAAAAACGACAGCGCTTTGATGAGCTTATGTCCCGGGTGGTGTTCATCAACTGGGGATTGCGCACGGCAGCACCGCGCTGGGACAGCCTGCTGGCGCACATGTTTCTGCACGGGGGGATCCTGCATTTGCTGGGAAACATGATCTTCTTGCTGGCAGTAGGGTTTCTGGTGGAAAGAGCAATCGGGCATGGAGCCTTCCTGCTTTGCTACCTGCTGGTAGGGCTGGGATCAGTCAGCTTTGATTTTCTGTTTCGCCCGGATGAATTTATTCCTTCCATCGGCGCATCGGGCGCCGTAGCCGGGCTGATGGGCATGTACGCGGTACTCTACTGGAAGCGGCGCATTCGTTTTTTCTATTTCATCTTCGTCTATTTCGACTATGTATCCCTGCCTGCCATTGCCCTGCTGCCCTTGTGGATAGGCAATGAGCTGTTGCAGATTTTTCTCTACCCGGATTCCAACGTGAATTATTTTGCACATTTGGGCGGGTTGTTC
>JAJRUY010000158.1 GCA_024277555.1 Gammaproteobacteria bacterium
CCGGTCAGGGTCAGCATATACCAGTTACTCATTTATTCCTCCAGCCAGATCAAGCTGGCCATGCGGCCGGTGCAGCCATCACGCCGGTATGAAAAAAAACGTTCGGTCTCCGTATAGGTGCAAAAACCACCGCCATATACTTGCTCTACTCCCTGAGCATGCAGGCGCTGACGCGCCAGTGCGTAAATGTCCGCCAGCCATTTTCCCTGTGCACAAGGCGTAAAAGCCGCTACCGACCCGGCCTGTTGTTGTACAAACGCCTCCCGCACATCATCGCCCACTTCAAAAGCAGCCGGCCCTATGGCCGGGCCCAGCCAGGCCATGATAGCCAAGGCAGGCTGATCAAAACAGCGCAATGCCTGCTCCAGCACGCCAGCAGCCAGTCCGCGCCACCCGGCATGCACTGCCACCACAGAGGTTCCTTGGATATCGCACAGCAACACGGGCAGGCAGTCTGCCGTCATCACTGCACAGATCTCCTTTGATTTATTGCTGAAGCGAGCATCCCCGCGGCTACCGTGATCATCGCTTGCCAGCACATCGCAGCCATGCACCTGCTCCATCCACAGAGGTTCAGCAGGAAGGCGCGCATCCGCCACCAATCTGGCTCTGTTTTGCGCCACCAGCTTCGGGCTGTCCCCCACATGGTCGCCCAGATTGAAGCTGTCCCACGGCGGCTGGCTGAAACCACCGCTGCGGATGGTGCTCATAGCCCGCACCCGGGCGGGAGCCGGCCAATCGGGAACAATCCAGTTAACCCGCATGTTCGGCCACGTCCTCCCGCAACTGCCCAATCAGTCCATTCAAGTCTGCAGGAACCGGGCTTTCCCATACCAGAGGTTCTGCTGTTACCGGGTGCTGCAGACTCAAGCGACGGGCATGCAAGGCCTGGCGGGGGAAAGAACGCAAGGCAGCTCGGGTGGCTTCACTGGCATTTGGGGGCAATTTAAGGCGGCCACCATAAACGGAATCACCCACCAGGGGATAGCGGATATGCGCCATATGGACGCGGATCTGATGAGTGCGTCCGGATTCCAGCCGTACATCCAGCAGGGTGTGAATACGAAAACGCTCATTGATCCGGTAATGGGTACGCGCCGGCTTGCCGCCAGGCACGACTGCCATGCACACCCGTTTGCCGGGATGGCGGCCGATGGGCGCTTCCACCTCTCCCCCCGCCGTGGGTCGCCCCACCACCAACGCCAGATATTCCCGCTTGATAGCCCTGGCCTGCAGAGCCTCGACCAGGCGCTTGTGCGCCACCGGGCTGCGCGCCACCACCATCAGGCCGGTGGTATCCTTGTCCAGGCGATGGACAATTCCCGCCCGGGGCAGGCCGGCCATTTCAGGATCCTGATGCAACAGGGCGTTCTGTACAGTACCGCTGCGATTTCCGGAACCTGGATGTACCACCAACCCGGCTGGCTTGTCGATAACCAGCAGATGCTCATCCTGGTACAGAATATCCAGGGGAATGTCTTCAGGTTCACAATGCTGATCAGGCTCCAGCACCGCCTGCAGACAAATCCGCTCACCTTCCCAAACCTTGTCCCTGGGTTTGCGCACTTCACCATCCACCTGCATCCGTCCGGCCTTGATCCAGTTCTGCAGCCGGCTGCGGGAATAATCGGAAAACAGACGAGCCGATGCCTGATCCAGACGCAGCCCGGACAGTTCCCGGTCAACAACCCCCTGATGCTGTATTTCTTCCACGGTCTTTTCTGCCTGTCGCCAATGTGAGGTATAATCTGGCCAACTCAAAATCGAGATTCCAATACCCATGCCAAAATTTCTCTGGCCTGTTTTTATTGTCGCATTTTTGCTCGGCGGATGCGGCCTGTTGCCCAAACAGGTGGATAAAACCACTGGCTGGTCCGCACAGAAACTCTATACAGAAGCGACAGAAGCCTTGCAGGGCGGCAACTACCAGCGGGCCATCAAGTATTACCAGAAGCTGGAATCCCGATACCCTTTCGGCAAGTATGCCCTGCAATCCCAGCTGAATATTGCCTACGCCTATTACCGGGCGGACGAGCCGGACTCAACCCTGGCAGCAGTGGAGCGCTTCATGAAGCTGCATCCGGATCATCCGGCTGTCGCCTACGCACTTTATCTGAAGGGTCTGGTGAACTTTACCCGCAACATGGGGTTCTTTTCACGCTTTCTACCTACAGACAGCTCTCAGCGGGATCCCGGCTCCACAACCGATGCCTACAACGATTTTGCAGAACTGGTGCGCCGCTTTCCAGATACGGAGTATGCCCAGGATGCGAGGCTGCGTATGCGCTATCTGCGCAATCAACTTGCCCGTCACGAAATACATGCAGCCCGCTATTATATGGATCGCGGCGCCTGGTTGGCAGCACTAAACCGGGCACAATATGTGGTGCAGAATTATCAATATACGCCTTCAGTAAAAGATGGGCTGACCATCATGATCATTGCCTATGAAAAAATGGGCATGGAGGAGTTGTATCAGGATACTCTGCGGGTTCTTGCACTGAATGAGCAAAAAGGGAATTTCCCTGAACTGCAAGAGGGCGACAAAACCCTTACCGAAAGAATCTGGGAGTATCTGGAGCTGGACAAAGGTTGACCAGTAATTCCTCTACACAACAAAAACGCCGCGTTCAGCAGCGTTTTTGTTGGCCAAATCATTAGCCCGGATATTTCACCTGGACACTGAAATAACAATATAAGGTGCTGTTTTTATTAACCATTGCATCTATATTAGCAAAGCGCAATATGTTACCGGTGTTTGTTAAGTCCGCCCTTGCACCGATCTTGTTGCCCAGAGACGATATTTCTTTACTCATCAATAGCTTGGGCTATTGATTCGATCAGAGTCGCCTCTGAACAACAATCCCGGCACAATCATCGGACTTCCAGGTGAAACATCCGGGTTAGGGAACCTCGAATAATTCGTTTTTCGTCACCCCGGCGAAAGCCGGGGTCCATATAAATCAGCAAGTTATGGATTCCGGCTTCCGCCGGAATGACGATTTTTAGAGGTGCCCATTAGCTGGATTAAGAGCCCTTACTTTTCGCTGTCTGGCGCCGATGCCTTTGTAACTTCCAGCAGTTCAAGATCAAACACCAGTACCTCGCTGGGGCCGATGGCGCTTCCCGCGCCACGCGTGCCATAACCAAGCTCAGGCGGAATAATCACCTTCCATTTTGCTCCCGGCTGCATATGGGTCAGCGCTTCGGAAAACCCTTTCACTACACCTTTGAGCGCAAACTCCGCCGGCTTACCACGATCATAGGAACTGTCAAACTTCTTGCCGTCAATGGTGTGACCTTCATAATGCACCTTGACCGTATCATC
>JAJRUY010000159.1 GCA_024277555.1 Gammaproteobacteria bacterium
GAACAGCCTGCAAGCCGATGAATGACATCGACTTTTGCCCGCTCGAACAATCTGAACGAAAATCTCTCCGGGAAAAATCTGGATTCCGGTGAAACATGCGGGCTAACCCGCATTTCTCACCAGGCCAGAAGCACGTTATGGAAAAAGATTGATGATTTAGTCTGTTACCAATAATCAGACAATTGCCAACATCTTCAGCCTGTCCTGTTCGGGTTTCCGCCCGATCTGGCGGCGCATTTTGCCCAATCGACCGGAATTTCCGAACCCCGGTGAGAAATGCGGGCTATGATCTTGGCGCCATGAAAGGCCACAATAAGTTGCATCCAAGGTTTCAATACGGACGCTGTTGGAAAGAAAAACGACAATGGGAGTATAGGCGTTAGCAGGCACAAGAGTCCAAGGAAGAGGATCATCATTTTGCAATGATCATGGCCTGCATAAGCTATAGTGGATAAACTAAGAGCAATGCCCTCAGCCATCTACCCTCACTTAAATATGGCGGAGAGCGAGGGATTCGAACCCTCGATACGCGTTAACGTATACACCCTTAGCAGGGGTGCGCCTTCAGCCACTCGGCCAGCTCTCCTGGTTAAACTTGTGCGCAGTGCTTAACAAGCCTGCGTCTCGTGCAGGGGGTGCGCGTTACTCCGGGCTTCCTGCCCTTCGCCCCTGCGGGGTCGGCTGACGCCGATCATGTACTCCCAGCCGTTTCAAGGGCGGCCAATTCTAGCCACCCTTGAAGTTTTTTTCCAGCACTTATTCCTCTTTTTCAAGCGCAGGCTCTGCCTCCTCCTGCGAACCAGATCCGCTCTCCTCTGCCTGCTCTGCTTTAATGCGTTCGTAAATTTCCTCCCGGTGTACGGAAATATCCCGAGGGGCATTCACACCGATGCGCACCTGGTTGCCTTTAACACCCAGCACCGTAACGGTTACATCATCTCCTATCATCAGAGTTTCACCAACCCTGCGAGTCAGTATCAACATGATTCCTATTCTCCTAATGTTCTTGCACCAACTTCACTTTGTTCCTGGAAGCGGCAACAGTAATAAACAAGCCAAGTTTTTCGCGTATTCAATAAATATAGCGAACAGGCGAATTTTATCAGTAGATCACCTAGATAAGAACCCTGGATATCAATTTATGTTTCAATCTTATCCAGATCAAAGGCTTCGTGCAGGGTGCGAACCCCAAGCTCCAGATACTTTTCATCCACAATGACAGAAATCTTGATTTCCGAGGTGGATATCATCTGGATGTTAATCTGCTCCCTGGAAAGCGCCTTGAACATATTGCTGGCGATAGCCGCGTGGGAACGCATACCCACACCCACCAGGGCTATTTTTACGATTTTATCATCCGATTCCACTTCCCTTGCGCCCAGGTCTTTCGCAGTTTTCTGCAGAATTTCCAGTGCCTTAGGAAGATCACTGCGGTGTACTGTGAAGGTGAAATCGGTTGTATCATCCTTGCCGATGTTTTGCACGATCATGTCCACTTCGATATTGGCTTCCCCCACCGGCCCCAGGATTTGATAGGCCACACCTGGATGGTCAGGTACACCCCTGATAGTCAGTTTGGCTTCATCACGGCTGAACGCAATACCTGCAATTTTCGCCTTTTCCACGTCTTTTTCCTCCAGGGTTATGAGGGTACCCTCTCCTTCTTCAAAACTGGACAGCACACGCAGGGGAACATTGTACTTCCCCGCAAATTCGACCGAGCGGATTTGCAATACCTTGGAACCGGAGCTGGCCAGTTCGAGCATTTCCTCGAAAGTGATACGATCCAGCTTGCGGGCATTTGGTTCGACACGGGGATCGGTGGTGTACACACCGTTCACGTCGGTAAAGATCTGACACTCGTCAGCTTTCAGTGCCGCTGCCATGGCGACAGCTGTGGTATCCGAGCCTCCCCTTCCCAAGGTGGTGATATTCCCGTCCGGGTCCGTCCCCTGAAATCCCGCCACTACCACGACGCGGCCGGCATCCAGATCAGCTCGCACCCGGCTGCCTTCGATATCCACGATACGCGCCTTGCTGTGCGCATTGTCGGTACGAATACAAACCTGCCCGCCGGTGTAGGAGCGCGCTTCCACACCCAGCCGTTGCAAAGCCATGGAAAGCAGGGAGATGGTCACCTGCTCCCCCGTGGACAGGAGCACATCCATTTCCCTGGCACTGGGATGGGGAGTGATTTCCTGCGCAAGATCTATCAGCCGGTTGGTTTCGCCAGACATGGCGGAAACGACCACCACGACCTGATCGCCACTATCATGATAGCGCTTTACTTTATTGGCTACGGCCAGTATGCGCTCGGCACTGCCCACGGAAGTACCACCATATTTTTGTACGATCAATGCCATGACAAGCTTCCCATTATAACGAGAGCCGTTCTTTGGCCCAGCCTTCCACCGAGGCCAACGCCTGCTGCAATGCTTCTGGTTTGGTGCCGCCCGCCTGAGCCATGTCCGGGCGCCCGCCACCTTTTCCGCCTACCTGCTGAGCCACCATTTTTATCAGCTCACCGGCCTTGATTCTGTCGGTTCTGTCCTTGGTGACACCGGCAACCAGGCTGACTTTTCCATCCTGCACCGCCGACAGGACGATAACCGCCGACCCCAACTTGTTTTTGAGTTGATCCAGGGTGTCGCGCAAGGTTTTGACATCCGCACCTTCCAGAGTCGCCGCCAGCACTTTGGTATCGCCAATTTTCAGAGCCTGGCCTGCAAGATCAGAACCGGCTGCGGATGCCAGCTTTGCTTTCAAACGGGTAATTTCCTTTTCCTGCTGACGGGATTTTTCCACCAGGGAATGGACTTTTTCTTCCATGTCGTCCTGACCGGATTTGACCAGGGAGGCAATATGCTGCAAACGCTGTTCCGCCTGCTCCACCCAGCGCACGGCATGCTCGCCGGTGACAGCTTCTATGCGCCTCACCCCGGAGGCGATGCCGCTTTCGCTGGTAATTTTGAACAGGCCAATGTCGCCCACAGCCTTGACATGGGTTCCCCCGCACAACTCTGTGGAAAAATCGCCCATGCGTAAAACCCGCACCTGATCATCATACTTTTCTCCAAACAAGGCCAGAGCGCCAGCTTGCTTGGCATCTTCCAGAGCCATGATGCGCGTCTCGACCACATAATTGTTGCGGATCTGCTCATTTACCAGACGTTCGATGGCACTGAGCTGCTCCTGATCAAGAGGCTCGAAATGGGCGAAATCAAAGCGCAGCCTTTGCGCATCCACCAATGAACCTTTTTGCTGCACATGGTCTCCCAGCACTTGCCGCAGGGCAGCGTGAAGCAAATGTGTGGCGGAGTGATTCAGGGCGATGCGACTGCGGCTTTCCTTGTCCACTTCAGCCAATACGGCATCTCCGACGTGCAGCTCTCCCCGAATGACCTTGCCGATATGCCCGAAAACCGAGCCGCCCTGTTTGCGCGTATCCTGTACTTCAAAGCTTGTATCTTCGCCCATTACAGACAACTGGCCGCAATCACCGACCTGTCCGCCGGATTCGGCATAAAACGGGGTCTTGTCCAGCACCACCATGCCTTCCTCATTCTCGGCCAACACTTCTATTGATTCTCCGTCACGGAACAACCCGATCACGGTTGCTTCTTCGCGCAGCCGCTCATAGCCGGTGAAATCGGTAACCCCATCCAGGGCAATCTGTGCCTGCTGCTCAACACCAAATTGGCTGGCAGCCCTGGCTCGCGCCCGCTGGGCTTCCATTTCCCGGTCAAATCCAGCCTCATCAATCTGCAGATTCCGTTCCCTGGCGATATCAGCAGTCAGATCCGCAGGAAAACCATAGGTGTCATACAGCTTGAACACCAGTTCCCCGGGAATCACCTTGCCAGACATGCCGGCAATGGCGTCTTCCAGAATTTTCATGCCCTGTTCGATAGTTTCAGCAAAACGCTCTTCTTCTACTTTGAGAACACGCATCACCATGTCTCTTGCCTTGGCCAACTCAGGATATGCTGCGCCCATTTGCTCGATCAGGGCATCCACCAGCAAATAGAAAAAGGGCTGTTTCTGCCCCAACTGGTAGCCATGGCGAATGGCGCGGCGGATGATGCGGCGCAGCACATAGCCACGGCCTTCATTGGCGGGGGTTACACCATCGACAATGAGAAAGGCGCAAGAACGGATATGATCAGCGATCACGCGCAGGGATTTGCTTTCCAGGTCTGATGTGCCAGTAACCTGCGCTGCCGCATGGATCAGCGCCTGGAAAAGGTCGATTTCATAATTGGAATGCACGCCTTGCATTACTGCCGCCAGCCGCTCCAGCCCCATGCCTGTATCTACGGAAGGCTTGGGCAGTGGGCTCATGTTCCCTTCGGCATCCCGGTTATATTGCATGAACACCAGGTTCCAGATTTCTATATAGCGGTCACCATCTTCTTCGGGCGTTCCGGGAGGGCCGCCTTCCACTTCTTCCCCGTGGTCATAGAAAATTTCCGAGCATGGGCCACAAGGGCCGGTATCACCCATGGTCCAGAAATTGTCACTTTCGTAGGGCTTGCCTCCGGGCTTGTCGCCAATACGGCTGAAGCGGCTGGCATCCACACCAATTTCCTGCAGCCAGATAGCCGCCGCTTCCTCATCCTGATCGTAGACGGTGATCCAGAGTTTTTCAGGGGACAGCCCCATGGTTTTGGTGAGAAACTCCCACGCAAATTCGATTGCTTCGCGCTTGAAGTAGTCACCAAAGCTGAAATTTCCCAGCATTTCAAAAAAGGTATGATGCCGGGCAGTATAGCCAACATTTTCCAGGTCATTGTGCTTGCCCCCGGCCCGGACGCAACGCTGGGATGAGGCGGCTCGGGTATAGGCGCGCTTTTCCTTGCCAAGAAACAGATCCTTGAACTGCACCATGCCAGCATTGGTAAACAGGAGAGTGGGGTCATTGGCAGGCACCAAGGAGCTTGACTCCACGATGGTGTGCCCATGATCGGCAAAATAATCAAGAAATGCCTGGCGAATTTCAGCGCTTGTTTTCATCTGCTTCCGGTTGGGGTATTACAAGGCGGTAAATGGTATGCAGTCCGGCGCCACTTGTCACCCTGGAATTGCTCGATATTGCCTGCAAAATGAGCGATATCAAAAAAAACGGCAGATTTTTCCGGAACCGGAAGCTCAGCCAAACAAATATTCGTTGATCATCCAGGACGGGAATCCACGGGAAGAGAGAAAACGGCCCCTTTTGGCCATCTCCTTACGATCAGCTGGGGGCTGGACGCCAAATTTCCTTTCTGCCACGCCAAGCATAACAGCATGCCAATCCTGCTCTGCGGCATCCAGCCAGGTGGCGATCAGTTCGTCGGCGATGCCCCTTTCCCGCAGTTCAGAACGAATGCGCAGGGGGCCATAACCTTTGTTACGGCGGGAATAGACATATTGCTCGGCAAAGCGGGCATCACTCTGCAGATCCTGTTGCTTCAGGTTCTGCAACACCTGCTGCACTATCTCGAGCTCAAAGCGGCGCAACAATTTTTTTTCCAGCTCAAACTGGCTGTGCTCCCGCATGGAGAGCAGATGCTCAGCCGCATGCAACACCTGTTTCCGTTCATCCGGGTTCAGGTTTTCTCCTCCGAACTTGCCTTGCCAGCATCTTGTGGCGACATTTCCTGGGTATCTGCATCCGGGAATACCTCTGCCCTGATCCGGCTCTCGATCTCAGCTGCAATTTCAGAATTCTCCTTCAGGAATTTCCGTACATTGTCCTTGCCCTGGCCGATACGATCACCTTTGTAGGAATACCAGGCGCCGGATTTTTCAACGAAGCCATGTTTCACTCCCAGGCCGATGATCTCCCCCTCCCGGGAGATGCCTTCTCCATAAAGAATCTGGAATTCCGCCTGCTTGAAAGGCGGCGCCACCTTGTTCTTCACCACCTTTACCCGGGTTTCGTTGCCCACCACTTCGTCACCGCGCTTGATCGCGCCGATACGGCGAATATCCATGCGCACGGAAGAATAGAACTTGAGCGCATTGCCACCAGTGGTGGTCTCCGGACTGCCGAACATCACCCCGATTTTCATGCGGATCTGGTTAATAAAGATAACAATGCAGTTGGAACGCTTGATATTGGCGGTGAGTTTGCGCAACGCCTGGGACATGAGCCGCGCCTGCAGACCCACATGGGAGTCCCCCATATCACCTTCAATTTCTGCCCTGGGCGTCAATGCAGCAACGGAATCTATTACCACCACGTCTACCGCCCCGGAGCGCACCAGCATATCGGTGATTTCCAGCGCCTGCTCGCCGGTATCCGGCTGGGACACCAGCAGTTCGTCTATGTTCACCCCCAGTTTTTCCGCATACTGTGGATCCAGTGCATGCTCTGCATCCACAAATGCACAAGTGCCTCCCTCCTTTTGGGACTCTGCCACGATGTGCAGGGTCAAAGTAGTCTTGCCGGAAGATTCCGGGCCGTAGATTTCCACCACCCGACCCTTTGGAACCCCCCCGATTCCCAAGGCAATATCCAACCCCAGGGACCCTGTGGATATGGCTTCCAGATTGCCAATACTCGTTCCATCACCCATGCGCATGACGGAACCTTTGCCAAATTGTTTTTCTATTTGACCCAGTGCGGCTGCCAATGCTTTTTTCCGATTCTCATCCATTTCTGTTCACCTGTTCAATTGCCGATACTGATAACGGCGTTTTTCAATACTTGCCGCAAAGTGTAGTTCGTTCTCTGTTAGTTTTCCAGTGTTTTTTTCACGATGGATTTTTCCGGCAAACCTCAGGACAAAGGCCAGCTCTCCACTATTTGATACCAGGGCGGCTCGCCATCAGGGCGGGACTCGGCAAGCACAAAATAGTCCACCGGCCAAAAAACCGGTTGCTGCAACACCTGGGGCATGCCCGGCGTGGTTTTTCGCAGTAGCGTGACATGGGGACGATAGGGGCGTTTTTCCGGTTTGAAACCACATTCGCGCAGGTTTTCCCCAAGTTCTTTCACCAGTTGCGACAGCTCTTCCGGGGTCTTTTCCGGCCCCGCCCAGGCAATACGCGGTTTTGGCCAGAAATCCAGATGATTGATTTCCAGCGCAAAGGGAAAACCCTGGACAGCACTGGCTGCCTGAAGAATGCATTGCTGCCGATTGGCGGGAACGGGGCCGAGGAACTGCAGGGTGATATGCAAATCCATGGGGTGTACCCAGTTGCCCTGCACCTGGGGCAGCTGGATCTGCAAATCCGCCAGCTGGCTGCGCAGCTCATCATCTGGCCACAGGGCGAAGAACAGGCGTTTATTTCTTGGCACAAAACGCTCCCAGTTGCTGCAGGGCATGGATCACCGTCTGGCGCCTGACCTGTTCCCGGTCACCTGCAAACCAGCAACGCTCAGCAAAAACCGTGTTCCCGTCCGCCCATGCCATCCACACGGTTCCCACAGGCTTGTGCCTGGATCCGCCTCCTGGCCCGGCAACTCCACTCACAGCCACACTTACGTCTGCCCGGCTGTGCAGCAGTGCGCCTTCGGCCATCTGCAGCACCACCTGTTCACTTACCGCACCAAAATATTCCAGGGTATCGGCCCGCACTCCCAGAATATCCACTTTGGACTGATTGCTGTAGGTAACGAAACCCCGCTCAAACCAGGCACTGGCTCCGGGAACATCTGTCATCACCTTGGCAATCCAGCCGCCGGTACAGGATTCTGCAGCCGCCATGAGCAGCCGCTTCCCGGACAGCAGCCGACCAGTTTCAAGAACCAGCTGTTCCAACAGTTCATCTTGCATTAGAATCCTCCCAGTTCTCGGAAACCAACCCTGCATTATGCATGATCAAGGCATACTAATAGAGCGTAACCCCTCCCCGATGAAACTGGAAGTCATGGGTGTGGAAAGCTGGGGCATCTGGAAAAAGGAAAAGTCCAGCTTCCCCTGGATCTATCACCAACAGGAAACCTGCTATATCACCCGGGGGCGTTTTGTCGTTACCCCGGAAGGCGGTGAACCCATGGAATTTCAGCGCGGCGACCTCATCACCTTTCCCGCCGGCATGAAATGCACCTGGGAGATCCTAGAAGACGTAGAAAAATACTACGATTTTCAGTAAAACCACGATCCCGGCCTTCTCGGGCTGACCCTCCTTCAAATCCCCTTTCTGTATCCAGGCCAACTTCTGTGCAGCTTTGACCGATGCACGGGGCAGCTTAACCCGGATATTTCACCAGGACACTGAAATAACAACATAAGATGCTGTTTTTATTAACCATTGCATCTATATTAGCAAAGTGCAATATGTTGCCGGGTGTTTGTTATGGAAAAGATTGATGATTCAGTCTGTTACCAATAATCAGACAATTGCCAACATCTTCACCCTGTCCTGTTCGGGTTTCTGCCCGATCCGGCGGAGCATTTTGCCCGATCCTCCTCAAACCATAGCCA
>JAJRUY010000160.1 GCA_024277555.1 Gammaproteobacteria bacterium
CCCGGGCGGTGATCCGGCAGCTGGAGCAAAATGTGCGCCTGCTGAAGTTGCAGGAAAAGGCAGAGATTGTCGCAACAGATGGCATGAAGCTGCTGCGCAAGGAAGCAGACCGGCAATTCGACATCGTGTTTCTCGATCCACCATTTGCCCGGGACTGGCTTGCGCCAGCCTGCCTGGATCTGGAGCGCAACGGCTGGCTGCAGGCCGAAAGCTGGATCTATCTCGAACAGGACAGCCGCCAGGACTGGCCTCCCCTGCCCGCGGGCTGGCGGTTGCACCGGGAGGGCAGGGCGGGGCAGGCTGCGTGCAAATTGCTCAGGCGTGGTATACTAAAGGGCTAATTTGCGCCTTAACCTGACGATTATCAATGCTTACCGCTGTTTATCCGGGTACCTTCGATCCCATTACCAACGGCCATACCGACCTGGTGGGGCGAGCCGCAAAGCTGTTCGACCGGGTGATCGTGGCTGTCGCCATGGATACGGCCAAGGCGACTTTCTGCGAGATCGAGCAACGAGTGGAGCTTGCCACCCTGGTGCTGGAAAAGCACGCCAATGTGGAAGTGGTGGCATTCAGCGGCTTGCTGGTGCGTTTTTGCCAGGCGCAGAAAGCGCAGATCGTCATTCGCGGATTGCGTGCCGTGTCCGACTTTGAATATGAATTTCAACTGGCGGGCATGAATCGCAGGCTGGCGCCGGATGTGGAAACCCTGTTTCTCACACCCGCCGAGCAATATGCCTTTATATCCTCTTCCCTGGTGCGGGAAATAGCGCGATTGGGCGGAGATGTGGCAGAATTCGTTCACCCCGCAGTGCAACAGGCGCTGACGGAAAAATTTACTAGTTAATTTTTGGAGTAAACCCATGGCCCTGATGATTACCGACGAGTGCATCAACTGTGATGTATGCGAGCCCGAATGCCCGAATGGTGCAATTTATATGGGCGAGGAGATCTATGAGATTGATCCGGAACTGTGTACAGAATGCGTTGGACACTATGAAGAATCCCAATGCGTTGAAGTATGCCCGGTGGATTGCATTATCGTCGATCCAGAGCACACGGAAACCGAGGAAGAGCTGCGTGCCAAGTATGAACGCATTACCGCCGACCAGTAAATCATCGCCAGACGGCAGCGTAAAAAAAGCCCCGGTGTTGCACTGGGGCTTTTTCGTTTTGTGGCTGCTGCTGTTGCCGGTTGCTCATGCGGAGGGGCAGCCCCCGGCTGCCGCGATTGCCTCAGCGCATCCGGCCGCGAGCAAGGCGGGTATGGAAATCCTCCAGGCGGGCGGTAACGCCTTCGATGCTGCGGTAACTGTCAGTGCCGTTCTGGCGGTAGTGGAGCCTTACAGTTCCGGGCTGGGTGGTGGCGGTTTCTGGTTGCTGCACCGCGCCAGCGACGGCAAGGAGGTGATGATAGACGGGCGGGAGACGGCGCCGCTGGCTGCTACCCGGGACATGTATCTGGACAGCCGGGGCCAGCCTGTCGCCCGCGCTTCCATCGATGGCCCGCTGGCGGCAGGTATACCCGGAACAGTGGCCGCGCTGGCGCATATTTCAAAACACTATGGGCGCTTGCCCCTGAAGCAATCCCTGCTGCCCGCGATTCGTCTGGCGAAGGAAGGTTTTGCAGTGAACGAGCACTACCGGCGCATGGCTGCATTCCGAATCGATGCCCTGCGTGCATCCAAGTCCGCTGCGCAGCAGTTCCTCAAGGCCGGGGAAGTCCCTCCCCTCGGGCACATCATCCGCCAGAATGATCTTGCCAACACCCTGCAGACGATTGCCGAACAGGGCCGGCAGGGGTTCTATGCCGGGAAGCTGGCACAGCAAATGGTGCAAGCCGTACGGACTCACGGGGGTATCTGGAGTGAGAAGGATCTGCTGGCCTATCAGGTGCGGGAGCGCAAGCCCCTGGTCGGGCACTATCGTGGCTGGCGGGTAGTCAGCGCCGCACTGCCTTCTTCCGGGGGCGTGGTGCTGTTGGAAATGCTCAACATGCTGGCGCTGCGGGATATAGACAGCATGGCAGAAGCGGATCGTATTCACTACCTGGTGGAAGTCATGCGCCGCGCTTACCGGGATCGGGCGCGCTGGCTCGGTGATGCGGATTTTGTGGACATACCCCTGAAACGCTTGCTGTCAAAAGAATATGCCCGGCAACTGTTTGCGAGTATCAGCATGCAAAAAGCCACCCCAAGCCAAAGCCTGGCCGGTTTCAAACCAGCAGGCCGTGACACCACCCATTTTTCCATTCTGGACAAACAGGGCAACCGCGTTGCCGCCACCTTGAGCATTAACTACCCCTTTGGCTCCGGTTTTGTGGCTGCCGGCACCGGCGTTCTGCTCAATGACGAGATGGATGACTTTTCCATCAAGCCCGGTGTGGCCAATGTCTACGGGCTGGTGGGAGCCGAAGCCAATGCCATAGAGCCGGGCAAGCGTATGCTTTCCAGCATGTCGCCAACCTTTCTCGACAGTGAGCATGGAGTTGCCATCCTGGGTACGCCTGGTGGTTCGCGCATCATTACCATGGTGTTGCTTGGTCTGCTGCAGGCAGTAGAGGGCAATACGGTCGGGCAATGGGTGAGTCAGCCGAGATTCCATCATCAATATCTGCCGGATGAAATTCAGGTGGAACCCGGCGCCTTCAGTGAAAAACTGCAACAGGAGCTGAAACAACGCGGGCACCGTCTGTCCATCAAGGAACGCCCCTGGGGAAATATGCAGGCGCTGTACTGGAACCGGAAAGATAATGAAGTGGAAGTGGCCAGCGATCCCAGGGGCGGCGGGCTGGCGATAAAATCCGCGAAATAAACGCTTTTCAGGTTACAATGCGCCAAGGAGCCTCTGGTCAAGCGGTCATCCCAGCATAGGCCAGTCATCCGGCGTAGACCCGTCATCCGGCGCAGGTTCGTTATCCGGTGTAGGTTCGTCATCCGGTGTAGGTTAGACATCCGGTGTAGGTTCGTAATCAGGCGTAGTACCGTCATCCCGGCGTAGGCCCGTCATCCCGGCGTAGGCCGGGATCCAATGCCTTGAGGGCTCCGGGTTCCGGCCTGCGCCGGAATGACGCAAATGGGTTGGATCGGGGTTTACCTGAAACATATAGAAAAATTATTCTGGAGTTGATACGAAATGGCACGAGTTACAGTAGAAGATTGTCTGGATCA
>JAJRUY010000161.1 GCA_024277555.1 Gammaproteobacteria bacterium
CCGCCCTTGCACCGATCTTGTTGCCCAGAGACGATATTTCTTCACTCATCAATAGCTTGGGCTATTGATTCGATCAGAAATTCGCCTCTGAACAACAATCCCGGCACAATCATCGGACTTCCAGGTGAAACATCCGGGCTAATAATTCTGTTTTAGCAGATTTGTGTTTGAGAGGTTCGAGAACAAGGCGAAGATCGCAGCAAATAGCACGCTATTTGCAAGATTTTCAACGCAGTTATCGATCTTCTCGAACGCAAGGATGCAAATCATGAATTATTAGGGGTGCCCTTCAGGCTTCAGGTCAAGAATATGGAACAAGGAATCCGCTGTATCATCGGGCTCGGCAATCCCGGTGAAAAATACCAGGACACCCGGCACAATGCCGGCTTCTGGTTTGTCGATACGCTCGCCCGCCGCCATGGGGTGCAATTGCGCCCGGAAAGCAAGTTCTTCGGACAGCTGGCGAAACTGTCTCTGCCAACCGGAAACTGTTGGCTGTTCCAGCCCACCACCTATATGAATCGTAGCGGTCAGGCGGCAAGCGCCCTGGTGCATTTTTACCGACTCGCCCCCGACCAGATCCTGGTTGCACATGATGAGCTGGATCTGCCGGCAGGATCCGTGCGCCTGAAAAAAGGCGGCGGACACGGCGGACACAATGGATTGCGGGATATTATCTCCGCCCTGGGCAGCAAGGAGTTCTATCGCCTGCGCCTGGGAATAGGCCATCCCGGGCACCGGGATCAAGTGACCGACTACGTACTCTCCAGGCCGTCCCGGGATGAGCTGCAAAAAATAGAAACAGCGATAGACCTGGCTGTAGATCAAACAGGAGCGCTGATATCTGGCAATTACCAGCAGCTGATGAACCAGCTGCACGGCAGCACAAAATAACCCTCCCCCCCGAGCGCTATCGGTACTCACCGAACATCTATTTTGCCATGAACCAGTACCACGGCATCGGCTACAACACCGGAGCAGTGAACAAATTGATCAACAATGCCTCTCCAAGTTAAAGAACCCACATTCCAAGGGCGTGGATTCTTTGTTTGCCTCGTCAGAAAAAAATCCGTTGGTATATGGTTGTTTTGGAGCGCAAAAAACCCAGGTATTCCCCCGCAACTGCATTCCATTCTTGCATTCAGCCCGCCGATAGCAGAAAATTTCCCCTTAACGCCATCACTTAGCAATCTGTCCTGCAGACGAATATGACACTTCTGGTTCTCGGCCTCAATCACAAAACAGCTCCGGTGGAAATTCGCGAGCGCATTACTTTTGGCCCGGACATTATCGTTGGAGCCTTGCGCACCCTCACTGAAGCAGAAGGAGCCAGTGAAGCCGTTATTCTCTCCACCTGCAATCGCACCGAGATTTATTGCTGTGGCAGCGACATAGATCCAGACCAGTTGCAAGGCTGGCTTGCCCGCTTTCATGGTCTCGACAGCAGCGATCTGGCTTCTTTTCTGTATCTGCACCAAGAGCACAAGGCGGTCGACCATCTTCTGCGGGTCGCCAGCGGGCTAAACTCACTGGTGCTGGGTGAACCACAGATCCTCGGGCAGGTAAAATCTGCCTGGCAGACGGCTTCCGACACCGGCACCGTGGGGAAGATACTGGGACGCCTGTTCCAGCACAGCTTTTCCGCCGCCAAGCAAGTACGCACCGATACTGCCATTGGTGACAGCCCGGTATCCGTGGCTTTTGCTGCCGTGAGCCTTTCCAAACAGATTTTTTCAGATCTTTCCCAGCAGACCGCCATGCTCATCGGCGCGGGTGAAACCATAGAGCTTACCGCCCGGCATCTGCAGCAGCAGAACATCGGCCAGATCATCGTCGCCAATCGCACCGTCGCCAGGGCGCACGAGCTGGCGGAACAATTTGGCGGATATGCGATCAGCCTCACCGAGATCTCTACCCATTTGCCGGAAGCAGACATCATCATTTCCTCTACGGCCAGCCCGGTTCCCATTCTCGGCAAGGGCGCGGTGGAAAGCGCCCTCAAGCAACGCCGCCACCGCCCCATGTTCATGGTGGATATCGCCGTACCACGGGATATCGAGGCAGAAGTACGCTCATTGCGCGATGTGTATCTTTACACCGTGGACGACCTGGAAGAGGTGATACAGGAAAACCTCAAATCCCGGCAACAAGCGGCCGAGCAGGCAGCCGAAATCATCGAGCTGAAAACCGCTGAATTCATGGGCTGGCTGCGCTCTCTCGACGCGGTAGAAATGATCCAGAGCTACCGGGGACAGGCCAATGCGATCAAACAGCAAACCCTGGAAAAGGCGCTACGCATGCTGGAAAACGGCTGCTCACCGGAACAGACCCTCGAATTTTTGGCCAACACCCTTACCAACAAACTACTGCATACTCCCAGCTCACAACTCAGGGAAGCCGGCTCCTGTGGTCGCCAGGAACTGCTGGAAGCCGCCACCACCCTGTTTCAACTCGACAAATGAAAGGCAGCATTCGCGGTAAACTCGAACAGATCCAGGATCGCTTCGAGGAAATCACCGGCTTGCTCTCCGATCCGGAAGTGCAAAGTGATCAGAACCGCTACCGCAGCCTCAGCCAGGAATATGCACAACTAGAACCAGTCGTGGATTGTTACCGGCGCTACCTGCAAGCTGAAGAAGAGATTAGCGCCGCAAGGGAAATGCTGGGCGATCCGGAAATGGCAGATCTGGCTCAAGACTCCCTGCTAGAAGCCCACCAGCAGCAACAGGCACTGGAGCCCGAACTGCAAAAGCTGCTGCTTCCCAAAGACCCCAACGACGAGCGCAATATCTTTCTGGAGATTCGCGCCGGCACTGGCGGCGCCGAAGCGGCGCTGTTTGCCGGAGATCTGCTCAAGGCCTATCTGCGCTATGCGGAACACCGGGGATGGCGGGTGGAAATGATCAGCGAAAGCCCCGGCGAGCACGGCGGATACAAGGAGGTGATCGCGAAGATCATTGGGCAGGGCGTGTATTCACGGCTGAAATTCGAATCCGGCGCCCATCGTGTGCAGCGGGTGCCGGAAACCGAATCCCAGGGGCGCATCCATACCTCGGCCTGCACTGTCGCCATTCTTCCCGAAGCGGATGATATCGACGACATTCACATCGACAGCGGTGATTTGCGCATCGACACCTACCGCGCCTCCGGCGCTGGCGGGCAGCATGTCAACAAGACCGATTCCGCCGTGCGCATCACCCACCTGCCTTCCGGCGTCGTCGTGGAATGCCAGGACGAGCGTTCCCAGCACAAGAACAAGGCCCGCGCCATGTCGCTACTGCAGGCAAGATTGTTGTCATCCGCCCAGGAACAGCAGAACCAGGCACTGGCTGCCGACCGCAAGCTGCAGGTGGGCAGCGGTGATCGCTCCGAGCGCATCCGCACCTACAATTTCCCGCAGAACCGGGTAACAGATCACCGCATCAACCTTACCCTGTACAAGCTGGACGAGATCATGGCGGGAGCGCTGGACCAAGTCATCGACCCCCTGATGCAGGAATACCAGGCAGAACAGCTGGCCGAACTCTCTGCCACGTGAACAGCATCCGGGAACTGCTTGCCACCACCAGGGTACTGCCTGGCGATGCCGCTGCCGATGCCCCCCTGCTCCTCGCTCACATACTTGGAAAGGATCGCAGCTGGCTGTATGCCTGGCCAGAGTACCGCCTCGCCCCGGAACAGCTCGAGCACTACCAGACCCTGCTGCAACGCCGCCTCCTTGGCGAGCCCCTGGCTTATCTCACCGGACACAAGGAATTCTGGTCACTGCAGCTGCACGTTACCCCAGATACCCTCATCCCACGACCGGAAACAGAACTGCTGGTGGAAACCGCCCTTGGCCTTCCTGTAGAAACCACACTGGCGCAGGTACTGGATCTTGGTACCGGCAGTGGCGCCATTGCCCTGGCTCTGGCCAGCGAGCGCCCCCGGTGGCAACTCACCGCCACGGATATCAGCAACAATGCTTTGGATCTGGCGACGCAAAATGCGGCACGGCACGACATCCACAACATCTGCTTTGTTTGCAGTCACTGGTTTCTGGATCTGGATGCAGATCTGTGCTGGCACATCATCCTCAGCAATCCTCCTTATGTTGCTGAAGATGACCCGCACCTGCAGGAAGATGGATTGCCCCATGAGCCCATCTCCGCCCTCACTGCCGGCGCAGACGGCCTGCGCGATCTGCGCCGCATCATCCATACCGCCCCTGGCTTTCTGCACCCTGGCGGCTGGCTGCTGGTGGAACATGGCATGGATCAGGGCACGGCGGTACGGCAACTGTTCAGACTGGCCGGCTTCCGGTGCATCGAAACCCGCCAGGATCTGGAACGCCGGGACAGAATAACCCTTGGATGCTATTCTCCTGACCATGGACATGAATGACGAGCAACTCCTGCAATACAGTCGGCAAATTATGTTGCCGCAAATCGACGTGCCCGGGCAGGAGCGGCTGCTCAACGCCACGGCTCTGGTAATGGGACTTGGGGGGCTGGGCTCTCCGGTGGCCATGTACCTCGCGGTCGCAGGCGTGGGCAAACTTATCCTCGCCGATTACGATGAAGTGGATCTAAGCAACCTGCAACGCCAGATCATTCACACCAGAAACCAGATCGGAAACCGCAAGACCACTTCGGCACAAGACATGCTGCAACAGCTCAACCCCGAATGTGAAGTGCAGCTGATCCATGAATACATGGATGAGCAAGCGCTCGGAAAGGCCGTAAGCAGCAGCGATGTAATCGTGGACTGCACCGACAACTTCAGCAGCCGCTTCGCTATCAACCGCGCCAGCATCCGCCACCAGGTTCCCCTGGTTTCCGGCTCCGCCATCCGCTGGGAGGGCCAAGTATCTGTTTTCAACGACCGGCCCGGCGCTCCCTGTTATCACTGCCTGTATGGCGACAGCGGCGAGCTCGACAGCAGTTGCAGCGCTAATGGCATCCTGGCGCCCGTTGCGGGGCTCATTGGCAGCCTGCAAGCAACAGAAGCGATCAAACTGCTAAGCGGCGCCGGGGAGGTTCTCAGCGGACGGTTATTGCTGGTGGATGCCCTGGAAATGCAGCTGCGCAGCCTCAAACTCAAGGCTGATCCCCGCTGCCTCGCTTGCAGCAATCCGGCATGAACGGCAAAACCCCGGATCTGGACAAGCTGCGCCAGGACATCATCATCCAGGATCAGCTACTGGGCCACCCCATGACCTTCCACACCACCTGGGGATTATTTTCCCCCAAAGCCATTGACGCCGGCACCCATTTGCTGCTCAAGCACCTGGAAGTAAGACCCGATGAAAAGGCCATCGACCTGGGCTGCGGCTATGGCCCCCTGGGACTGGCCATCGCCAAAAGCGCCCCCCGGGGCCATTGTACACTGGTAGACAAGGACTTTGTCGCCGTGGACTATGCGCGCAAGAATGCCGCATTGAACGGCATCCATAATGCTGAAATACTATTGAGCAATGGCCTGGATCAGGTGCCCCGGAATCAGACCTTTACCCTGGCTGTCAGCAATCTCCCCGCCAAAACCGGCAAGGAGCACTACTACCTGTTTTTCAACGACATCAAGGAACGTCTGGAACCCGGTGGGCGCTTCTATGTGGTGGTCATCAGCGGCCTGCGCCAGTACATCGCCCGCAGCTTCAAGGAAGTCTTCGGCAACCACAAGAAAATCAAGCAGGGCAAGAGCTACACCGTGGCAATGGCGGAAAAGAAATA
>JAJRUY010000162.1 GCA_024277555.1 Gammaproteobacteria bacterium
CCCGAGATAGGCAGGCACAACACTTTGCTGTTGTTGCCTGTCAGTGGGAGGGCTTGCCCCTTCTGCTTGCAGCACAGCAACCGCAAGCAGGCTCAAGACAGCCACTATACAAAGTGCCAGATTTTTCTTTTTCATCTCATCCTCCGCTATTTGAGAAAATCAAAACTGCACATCCTTGTACCGCACACAGGCCATCGAAAAACTGCGTTTTTCAACGGCCTAAAGCTGGAATCCATATATGAAAACACATGGGCATAGGTTACATACTTTTCAACGGCTTTCGTTGGCAAATATCTTGCAAGGGCGGCAATTGCTTCCGCTTCTCTTGAATTTGTGCTGCTGGATACCCACATTCGTCACAGGTAGATCTCAAAGCGTGGCTTATGCCTTTGGGAATGATTGTATGTATTCAGTATGGAGGGTGTTTCAATGTCAACTTTGCAACAAATCAGGAGTGGTATGAGTCATGCCTGGGATAGTCTTGTCGATGGCTGGCAGCATTTGTATCGGCGTGCGGCCAATGCCATCACCCGTTTTTCCCGTGGAAAGGGGGATGATGTGCAGAGCCGTGAGCTTGCTGCCCGCAGCAGCGGCTGGGGCGTGCTGGCATCCGAGGTGTACGATGATGAAGACAAGGTGGTAGTCCGCCTTGAGGCACCAGGCATGGAAGGAGCGGATTTCGATATTGAGGTGGTGGAGAATTATCTGGTGATTCGTGGTCAAAAGAATATCGAACGCGAGCGCACAGATGGACGCTATCATATTCTGGAATGTGCCTATGGCAGTTTTGAACGTGCGCTGCCTCTTCCCGAGGATGTAATTGCAGACAAGGCAAAGGCAAGCTATAAACGTGGTGTGCTGCGGGTGGAACTGCCCAAGTCGGCAGCGGCTCGCCGTCGCAGGATTGATGTGGAAGTACACTGAAAGGCTTTGTAAGGGCACTTCTGGAGGGGTGTCCTTGCAGTTTGCAAACATCATCTATGACCAGTGAATTTGCTGGTCAGAAGGAGCCATATCCAATGTTAATCAATAGAAGTCGCGAATGCAGAACCTTTGCCATGGCGCTGATGGTGATATTGTCCCTGTTGCCAGCAATGGTATTCGCCTCACCGCCACCGCCAGGGCATAGTATTGCCCCCGTTCTGGAAAAGGTATTGCCCGCAGTGGTGAATATTTCGACCAGCAAAATAGTGGGGCTGAAGCAGCGGCAATTGCTGCTTGATCCGTTTTTCCATCGACCCTATGCGTACCGGGATCGCCCGGTACGCAAGAGATCCCAGAGCCTGGGATCAGGGGTAATCGTAGACGCAGAAAAAGGCTGGATAGTTACCAATCACCATGTGGTGGATGGTGCAGATGAAATCACTGTGACCTTGCGTGATCAACGCAGTTTTACCGCAAAACTGCTGGGTGAGGATCCAGCCGTGGATATCGCTCTGTTGCAGATTGATGCAGATAATCTCACTGCTCTGCCTCTGGAGGATTCCGAGAACCTGCGTGTCGGTGATTTTGTGGTGGCAATCGGCAACCCCTTCGGCCTGGGGCAAACGGTTACCTATGGTATTGTCAGCGCCCTTGGGCGCACTGGCCTGGGGATTGAGGGTTACGAAGATTTTATTCAAACCGATGCATCCATCAATCCCGGCAATTCCGGTGGTGCTCTGGTGACCACCAGAGGCAAACTGGTTGGCATCAACACCGCCATCATGGGCGCGGGCGGCAATATCGGCATTGGCTTTGCCATACCTGCGACCATGGCAAGTGCCATCGTGAGCCAGCTTGCCCGTTATGGCAGGGTGCAGCGTGGCCAGCTTGGTGTGGTAATGCAGGACATGACCCCGGAGCTGGCGGCTGCCTTCGATATCGAGCATCGCCGGGGTGCGGTCGTAACCCAGGTGCTGCCGGGATCCGCTGCAGACAAGGCAGGCCTGGTTTCCGGAGACATTATTATCAGTATTGATGACAAGGAAGTAACCGATGGCGGAGCCCTGCGCAATGCTGTGGGCATGTTGCGTGCCGGGAGCATGATTTCACTCACCATCATTCGCGACGGGAAGCGCAAGAATATCCAGGCCACGATTGCGCTGCCCAGGGATGCCAGGGCAGAAGGCGGAAAATTGAGTGAGCGCCTCAAGGGTGCAATGCTGGGGAATCTCGATGAAGAACATCCGCTGTCTGAATCCGGCGGTGTTGAGGTTTTGCAGGTAAAAAGAAACAGCCCCGCATGGAAAGCCGGGCTGCGTCCCGGGGATGTCATTATCTCTGTAAACCGGCAGCCGGTGTCGTCATTGATGGATTTGTCTACATTGGCTGCCCAGGCAGGAAAGAAAGGTTTACTATTGAACATCGTGCGGGGCAATGGCGCTCTGTTTGTTGTGATTCGCTAGTCGGGAGCAGGAAGTGGAGTTTGAAGACTACTATAAAATAATGGGTGTAAAGCGCGATGCTACCCAGGATGAAATCAAGCGCGCCTACCGCAAACTGGCGCGCAAATACCACCCCGATGTGAGCAAGGAAGCAGACGCTGAAGAAAAGTTCAAACGCCTGGGAGAAGCCTATGAGGTTCTCAAGGATCCGGAAAAACGCGCTGCCTATGATCAGTTGGGCAAGAACTGGAAGGCAGGTCAGGATTTCAATCCTCCTCCGGGATGGGATGCAGGATTCGAATTCAGCGGTGGTGGTTTTACCGGCGCTGGTGGTGGCGATGCACAAGCTTACAGCGATTTTTTCGAATCCCTGTTTGGGCGCAGAGCTGGCGGTTTTGCCGGCGCCGGTTCCCGGGATTTTCATGCGCGCGGCCAGGATCACCATGCCAAGATTCTTATTGATCTTGAAGATGCTTACCACGGCGCCACCAGGAACATCACCCTGCAAGTGCCGGAGGTGGATTCCGCTGGCCATGTGATCACCAGGAAGCGCACCCTCAAGGTGCGCATTCCCAAGGGAGTAAAACAAGGCCAACAGATTCGTCTGGCAGGGCAGGGTGCGCCTGGTATGGGGCAGGGCGGCAATGGCGACCTGTATCTGGAAATCGAGTTCAAGCCCCATCCGTTTTACCGGGTTGAGGGCAGGGATGTCTATCTGGAATTGCCTGTGGCTCCCTGGGAAGCGGCGTTGGGCGGAAAGGTAAAAGTACCTACACCTGCCGGTGTGCTGGATCTGAAAATTCCGTCCGGCTCCACCAGCGGCAGAAAAATGCGCTTGAAAGGCAAGGGCATCCCCGGCAAACAGCCTGGTGATTTCTATGTGCAACTCAAGATTGTTCTGCCGCCTTCGGATTCGAAAAAGGCCAGGGCCTTTTATGAAAAGATGAAACAGGAGCTGCCGTTCAACCCGCGGGCAGCCTTGGGAGTATAGACCATGAATGATGAAATCCTGAATGGCCTGCTGCTGGATGAGGAGTGCATGTTGACCCTGGGTGAGCTGAGCCACGCCTGCGCCATGCATGCTGAATGGGTGATGGAGCTGGTGGAAGAAGGCATACTGGAGCCCAGTGGTGTTGAAGTGAGCCACTGGCGCTTTGCTGCTCCAGAGTTGCATCGTGCGCGCACCGTTATGCATCTGCAAAGAGATCTTGGCATTAACATCTCCGGTGCTGCTCTGGTTGTGGATCTTCTGGATGAAATCCGGGTTCTGCGGCAACAGCTGGATCGTTTGGGTGAAGGCTATTAACAGGATGTTAAGTAAGCCCTGATCAAATCAATATCTGTCACTCCGGCGACAGCAGGAATCTATATAAATCAGTAAGTTATGGATTCCGGCTTCCGCCGGAATGACGATTTTTCGAGGTGCCCTTTATATGACGGATTGATCAGATGTTTCGTGGAAGTCCTCTGCCAAATCACGTATTTTTTTCCTGCGTATCCTTGAAATCCCGGCGGCAGTCCATATGTCAGAAATCGTAGAGAACAGGAAAATCAGGAGGTACTGATATGTTTGGAACCACAGGTTTGTTTGACGAATTGCAGCGCATCCAGCGGGAAATGGAAGCTGTGCTTGGTGCAACGCCATGGGCCAATGGCATACGCTCATCCGCCAGCTCCTTTCCTTCCGTGAATGTAGGTACAACTGCCGAAGCGGTAGACGTATATTTCTTTGCTCCAGGGGTGGATCCCACATCACTGGATATATCCATTCAGAACAATGTCCTGAATGTTGCCGGTGAGCGGCGCATCATTCGGGAAGAAGGAGCCAGTTATTACCGCAAGGAGCGTTTTGATGGCGAATTCCGCCGCACTTTCAGCCTGCCGGAAGATATTGACCCGGAGCGGGTGGATGCCAGCTACAAGGATGGTGTACTGCATGTAAGGCTGCAGCGCAAGGAATCCAGCAAACCCAGGCAGATCAAGGTTAGCTGAACCGAACTGGAGGTAAATAAAATGACTGAAAGAACAGAACTCGCGGAAAAACCCGCTACTGAGATCCAACCCGCAGCGAAGCAGGACGAGCCAGTGCTGCGCCCGGCGGTAGACATCTTTGAAGATGAAGGAGGCATTACGCTGCACGCGGATATGCCCGGTGTTTCCAGGGATCACCTGAATGTGAAAGTCGAGGGAGACATCCTGACCATCGAAGGCGATGCGGAAATTTCCATGCCGGAAGGAATGGAACCCTTGTATGCAGATGTCCGTGCGACCCATTACCGGCGCAGTTTTACGCTCAGTAGCGAAATGGATACGGAGAAAGTCGAGGCCAGCCTGAAGCATGGCGTGTTGACTTTGCGTATTCCCAAACGTGAAGAGCACAAACCGAAAAAGATCGAAGTGCAGGTAGGCTGACCTCCAGGCACAGCTCACAAGGCGCAATATCCAGTGGTATTGCGCCTTTTTTGTGTCCATATTCCCGGTAGAATAGGTGCATTGAGGCCACAGAATCTATTGCCATGACAGAAACCATAACCATTACCCGCCCCGATGACTGGCATTTGCATTTGCGCGATGGTGACGTACTGGCTGATGTTGTACCACACACAGCCAGGCGGTTTGCCCGTGCCATCGTCATGCCCAATCTCAAGCCCCCGATAACCACCACGGAACAGGCCATTGCCTACCGGCAGCGTATTTTGGCCGCCGTGCCTGGGCACAGCTCTTTCAATCCCTTGATGACCCTGTACCTGACCGCAAACACCAGCGCCGAAGAGATACGTCTGGCGCATGCTTCCGGAGTGGTGCAGGCGGTGAAATACTATCCTGCCGGAGCCACCACCAATTCGGATGCCGGAGTGACAGATCTGAGGCAGGCCTATCCTGTTCTGGAGGTCATGGCGGAAGAACAGATGCCATTACTGGTTCATGGGGAGGTGGTGGATGCGCAGGTAGATGTGTTTGACCGGGAAGCGGTATTTATCCAGCGGGTTCTGTTGCCCTTGCTGCAGGACATCCCCGGGCTGAAAATCGTGTTCGAGCACATCACCACTCGGGATGCCGTGGAACTGGTGCAGCAAACGCCACAGCGTCTGGGCGCCACCATCACGCCCCAGCACCTGCTCATGAATCGCAATGCTATTTTCAATGGCGGCATCAATCCGCATCACTATTGCCTGCCCGTACTCAAGCGTGAGGAACACCGCCAGGCTCTGGTGGAAGCCGCCATCAGTGGTGATACGCGTTTCTTTCTCGGCACCGACAGTGCGCCCCATGCCAGAGCCGTCAAGGAGAGCGCCTGTGGCTGTGCGGGGATGTACAGCGCCCATGCAGCCATCGAACTCTATGCCCAGGTATTTGATCAGGCTGGCGCCCTGGACAGGCTGGAGGGCTTTGCCTCCTTTCATGGGGCGGATTTCTACGGCCTGCCGCGCAACCGGGACAGCATCACCCTGATGCGGGAGTCGTGGAAAGTGCCGAAGCGTCTGAACTTCGGCAGCGGGGAGCTTGTGCCCTTGGGAGCAGGGGAGGTATTGCCCTGGAAGCTGCTTGTCTAACCCGGATATTTCACCAGGACACTGGAATAACAACATAAGATGCCGTTTTTATTAACCATTGCATCTATATTAGCAAAGTGCAATATGTTACCGGGTGTTTGTTAAGTCCGCCCTTGCACCGATCTTGTTGCCCAGAGACGATATTTCTTCACTCATCAATAGCTTGGGCTATTGATTCGATCAGA
>JAJRUY010000163.1 GCA_024277555.1 Gammaproteobacteria bacterium
AAGCTCCCAAATAATCCGTAGCTGTGGATTCCCGCCTCGATTCCGGCCTCCTGCTTCATTCTATCTCCTCCATCCATGGAGTCGTGCGCGGGAATGACGGGAGGAAGACACTTAATATAGCGATGTAACCAAACAATAAAAGGGTCGGAGTCGAATGACGCTTACTTAAGTCAACCCCTGTCATCCCGGCGTATGCCGGGATCCAGAAACCTCAACAAACTGCATCACAGATGGATTCTGGCATACGCCAGAATGACGGAAACTGCGTTTTTTGAGGCTGATTCCGCTTAAGTAAGTGCCATTCGGGTCTGAGTCGAATGACGCTTACTTAAGTCAACCCCTGTCATCCCGGCGTATGCCGGGATCCAGAAACCTCAACAAACTGCGTCACAGATGGATTCTGGCATACGCCAGAATGACGGAAAGGGCTTTTTTGAGGCTGATTCTGCTTAACCCGGATGTTTCACCTGGAAGTCCGATGATTGTGCCGAGATTGTTGTTCAGAGGCGAATTCCTGCGGGTTAAGTAAGCACCATTCAGGTCGGAGTCGAAATGCTCGACTCCGACCCCTGACCACGGAGGATATCAGAACAACTCAGACAGTTGTTGCTTCAGCTTGTCAAACCATCCCTTTCCACTTTTACCGCCAGCGGCCTTGTCCTTGATCTCGCTTATCTGCTTGTGCAGAGGAGCAAAATCCTTCCCGGTTCCATAACCCAGAACCTCGGCAAGCTTCAGCTCCTCAACTGCCGCCTTGAGCAGCGCATCAAGTTGCTTGCTCTCCTCTTCACTGCGCTTTTCATTCTCGGCCAGTTTCTCTGCCTCAGCAAGCATGTGCTGGCTGCGCAACAGCGGCAAGGGAATCACATCGCTGGTAACAACCAGGGTATTGAGTGCAGCCTGTAACTCCAGCTTGGCCTTCTCGGTTTCACCTTTGTCCAGCAAGGGAGAAATGGCCTTGATTGCAGCAGGGTAGGTAGCCAGCGGAATACTGGTGGTGCTGATGACCACCTCACTGGCCAGGTTGCTCATCAGCAGACGGGCATCCTGCACCTTGCCATCATCGAGCAAATCCCTGGCTTCCCTGATCGCAGCCTTGACCGTATCCACATCGGCAAACAGATCATGGGTCACCATGCCTACATCCACAGGCACCAGCGCCAATTTCGGATCACGGGCAAGAATCAGTTCAAGCTTGCCGGTCGCCACTTCAAGCGCCTTCAACGCATCATCGGTCTTGCCGTCATTCAAGGCCTGCAGCGCCTTTTGGGTCTATTCGATGGCCGCCACCGCCTCTTCGGCGATCTTTTGCCGCTGGCTGTCTGCCTTGTCGGCAGAGGCCTGCTCCACCTGGGTCTGAACCGCCTGGCTTTCGGCAGATTTCTCCTGCGCCTTGTCAGGCACTGCGGATGCCTGGGCATAACCGGCAATAATCAGGATGCCGGGCAGTATGTATGACAGTGTTTTCTGCATATATTTTTTCATGTTCTATCTCCTTTTTATTCTTCAACTTCATCGATGGGTTTGGGCAGGCCGGCCAGTTTGCAAACCATCTGTACCGGGCCTTTGGGAAACAGCTTGTACAGAAAATCCCGATAGACCCGGGTGTCGCGGTAACGCTTGCCATGGCGTCTGCCCAGCGTTTTGAGGAAGGTGTGCATACTGGGATGCCGCATGTGGTCTTCGTAGTATTCACGGAAGTAATAAATCATGCCCCAGTGGGTATCCGTGAGTTCAAGACCTTCCTGTTTCGCGATAGCCTCGGCCACATCTTCATCCCAGTCATCGGGATTGAGAAGATACCCCTCTTCATCGGTTTCTATGGTCTTTCCATTCACTTCTAACATCGTTTTCTCCTGAAAATCGAAAATGGCATTATTGCCAATACGTCAAGAGATATGGAGATAGGCAAATGAATTATCAAGAGGCGCTATTGATCAAGACGGGATCGAACATCGACTCCAACCCCTTGGCCGCGACAGACTATTCGGCCCGCAGCGCCTCGATAGGATCCAGATGCGCTGCACGCCGGGCGGGCACGACCCCGGCAATCAACCCGATACTCACCGCCAGCACCTCCGCCAGCACTACATACAGCAGCGGCGTATGCACCGGCAAGGTAGGAATGGTGGCGTGAAGCAGCCAGGCAATGCCTATCCCCAGGCCCAGACCACTGGCGCCGCCGATGGCGGCAAGCACCGTGGCTTCTCCCAGAAACAGGCTCAACACCTGGCTGCGGGTTGCGCCAAGGGCGCGCAGCAAGCCGATTTCGTGGGTGCGTTCATTTACGGCAATGCTCATGATGGTGACGATGCCGATGGCTCCCACCAGCAGGGAGATGCCACCGATGGCGGCCACGGCGAAGGTAAGCACGTTGAGGATGGAACCCAGCACATCCAGCATCTGCTGCTGGGTGGTGACTGTATAGTCCTCCTTACCATGGCGGGCGGTGAGGGTGCGCTTGATACCGGCTACCACGGTATCCACGGCTACTTCCTCCCGATACATCACATCGATCTCGAACAGGCTGTCACGGTTGAACAGGCTCAGGGCGCGGGCGGCGGGAATATACACCGTATCGTCCAGATCGAATCCCAGCACCGTGCCCTTGGATTCCATCACCCCAATCACCCGGTAGCGGCTGCCGCCGATGGTGATGCGCTTGCCCAGGGGATTGCTGTCGCCGAACAACTCCTGCCGCAGCTTGCTGCCCAGCACCGCAAAGGCCCGGGGTGCGGTGGGGTCGTCTGCCGGCAGGAAGCGCCCGGAGCGCACTGCCATGCTGAAGGCCTCGGGCATTTGCGGCCCGGCGCCGTAAACGGCGACCCGCCGCCTGCGGTTGTCTGCCTCGACCTCTGCATTGCCCTGTACGAAAGGCACCACGGCGCGCACAAAGGGCAAGCGCCGTAGCGCCTCGGCGTCTTCGATACTCAGGGGGCGTTCCGTGCCGAAGACCCCCATGCTGGTGCCCGCCGTGGTGGCCTTGCCCGGGTTGATCGCCACCAGGGTGGTGCCGAACTGGGTGAACTCCTGCAGCACGAAGCGGTGTATGCCTTCGCCAATAGAGGTC
>JAJRUY010000010.1 GCA_024277555.1 Gammaproteobacteria bacterium
AGCACCACAGTATCGTCCATATTGATGATTACCGCGCCATCAGCCTGGCGGGCTACTTCTCCGGTTTCCAACGTCACCTTGTGGTCACCGAACTGGAATTCTTTTTTGATTGCAGTCACTTGGGTATTCCTTCGTTTATGAACTTACGGCTAGAAATTAACGGCGCAAACCGAGACGCTTGATCAGATCGCGATAGCTCTCTACATCCTTACCTTTGAGATAGTCAAGCAACTTGCGTCGGGAGTTGACCATGCGGATCAGACCCTGTCGGGAATGGTGATCCTTCTTGTGCTCCTTGAAATGGGGCGCGAGGTCATTGATGCGCCAGGTAAGCAATGCCACCTGCACTTCGCTAGAGCCCGTGTCCGTGGGGCTGTTGCCATACTCTTCCACAATCTGCTTTTTGATCTCTGCACTCATTGACATAATATTTCTCCAGATAAACACACGCCTGCAACATACAACGCTCCGTCCAACAATGAGTTCAGGCGGAGCTGGCGATAAATAAAGCCGAAAACCCTGTCTTCAGCAACGACAACCTGAATCAGCTCAGGCAAGAAAAGAATTATCCTACATTCAGCCGGGATTCGCCAATAAACGACGCGGAGCTACCCGTCCGTCATCATCGATTTCACCCACGCCAATAAATTTTTCATCTGCACCATAGATGCGTACATAGCCTTCTGTAGGCGCTTTGGGCACCTGCACTGGCTGCCCCTGTTTGATATAGAAGCTGCTGTCTGCCCCAAGATGCACGGCGGGCCAGTGATTCAGGCCCGCATCCATGGGCAACAACAATTGATCCAGCCCATGCAGACCCTGCTCCTGGAGCACTTGCTGCAAGCTTTCCATGCTAACCATATCCTGTGCTTCAAACGGCCCGACCAATGTGCGCCGCAGGGCGACCACATGCGCCCCGACTCCCAGAGCCTTGCCGATATCTTCCGCCAGGGTGCGCACATAGGTGCCTTTGGAACAATGCACAAGCAGGTCAAATTCCGGCCCTGTAAAATCCAGTAGCCGCAGGTCATATATGGTGATATTGCGCGCCTCACGCTCGACCTCGATTCCTTGGCGAGCCAGCTGATACAAACGCTGGCCATTGTGCTTTACCGCTGAAAACATGGGCGGCAACTGGGCGATTTCCCCAAGAAAGTCCCCCAATACAGCCTGCACGTCTTCCCGGGTAATATGCTCTGCCGATCGGGATTCAATAATCTCGCCTTCGGCATCTGCCGTGGAGGTGATTTCACCCAGCCTGACCCGCACCTCATAGCGCTTGTCCGCATCCAGCAGGAAAGCAGATATCTTGGTGGCATTGCCAAAGCACAGGGGCAGCAACCCCGTAGCCAGGGGGTCCAGGCTGCCGGTATGTCCGGCTTTCTGCGCCTTGAACAGGTGCTTCACTTCCTGCAAGGCGGCATTGGAGGTCATACCCAGAGGCTTGTCCAGCAGCAGAATCCCGGTGATATTCCGACCCCGGGGACGGCGGCGTCTACCCATCTTCTTCCCTGGTGTCTGAGGAAACCGCTTTCTCGATCAGGTCCGACAGGCGCTTGCCTTCTTCGATGGAGCTGTCATAGACAAATTTCAGTTCGGGTACGGTACGCAACTTCATAATCTGACCCAGCTGGCGACGCAGGAAACCCGCAGCACGCCCTAGAACCTTGACAAAGTACTGCGCCTCTTCCTTGTCCAGAATAGTGAAATAAATCTTGGCATGAGACAGGTCGCGGGTAACCCGCACTTCCTGAATGGTGACCTCTGACAAACGCGGATCCTTGGCGGCATCGCGCAACAGCAATGCCAGCTCCCGGTGCATCTGCGCACCGATGCGGTCTCCACGACTGAATTCCTTCATCTGGGGTTCCTGACTGTTACAGCTCGCGCTGAACCTCGGTTCTGGAGAACACTTCAATCTGGTCTCCAGGCTTGACATCATTGTAGTTTTTCACGCCGATACCGCATTCGGTACCAGCCTTCACTTCCATGACGTCATCCTTGTGGCGGCGCAATGATTCCAGTTCGCCTTCATAGATCACCACATTGTCACGCAACACGCGAATCGGGCTGTTGCGCTTGACCGCGCCTTCCACCACCATACAGCCGGCAATAGCGCCCAGTTTGGAAGAACGGAATACGTCGCGCACTTCGGCCAAACCAATGATCTCTTCGCGGATCTCGGGAGAAAGCAGACCAGACACAGCCTGTTTCACATCATCGATCACTTCATAGATGATGCTGTAATAGCGCAGATCCAGGTTGCTTTCTTCGATTACCTTGCGTGCAGAAGCGTCTGCCCGCACGTTGAAGCCAATAATCGCCGCGCCGGAGGTGAGCGCCAGATTGGCATCAGATTCATTGATCCCGCCAACACCAGCAGCCACGATTTTGACCCGGGCTTCATCGGTATGGATTTTCTGCAAGGATTCTTTCAGCGCTTCCACAGAACCTTGCACATCAGCCTTGATGATCAGGTTCACACAGGACACTTCGCCCTCGCCCATGCGGGTAAACATTTCATTCAGCTTGGCCGCTTTCTGTTCGGCAAGGCGGGAATCACGCTGTTGCTCACGGCGCATATCTGCCACGTCCCGTGCTTTTTTCTCATCCGACAGGGCAATCATACTGTCACCTGCCTGGGGCACTCCGGACAAACCCAGCACTTCGACAGGTGTTGAAGGAGCGGCCTCCTGTACAGCCTTGCCGTTTTCATCAAACATGGCACGCACCCGCCCATACTCAACCCCGGCCACAATTGCATCGCCTCTCTTCAGGGTGCCAGACTGTACCAGCACCGTCGCTACAGGACCACGCCCCTTGTCGAGGCTGGATTCGACCACGACTCCCTGGGAATACCCACTGACAGGCGCCTTGAGTTCCAGAATTTCCGATTGCAGCAAAACCGCATCCAGCAAGGTGTCTACGACTTCACCGGTCTTGGCAGAAACTTTGACAAATTGGGTATCACCGCCCCAGTCCTCCGGCACGACTTCTTCTGCCACCAGCTCCTGCATCACCTTGTCCGGTTGGGCTTCGGGCCGGTCGATCTTGTTCACTGCCACGATCAGGGGAACGCCTGCCGCCTTGGCATGCTGTACTGCTTCCCTGGTTTGCGGCATGACGCCGTCATCTGCAGCCACCACCAGAATAACCAGATCTGTTGCCTGGGCGCCACGAGCACGCATGGCAGAGAAAGCTGCATGTCCCGGTGTATCCAGAAAGGTGATGGTTCCGTGTCCGGTTTCCACGCGGTAGGCGCCAATATGCTGGGTAATACCGCCAGCTTCGCTATCCGCCACTTTTGATTTGCGGATGTAGTCCAGCAAAGATGTCTTGCCATGGTCTACATGTCCCATGATGGTTACCACCGGAGCGCGCGGCTCCAGCTCACCTTCGGGTTCGCCGGCAATGGAGGCAATCAGCTTGTCCTCCACATCTTCTTCCTTGTAGAAGACAACCTTGTGCCCCATCTCCTCGACCACCAAAGCAGCGGTATCCTGATCCAGCACCTGGTTGATGGTCACCATCATGCCCATCTTCATCAGTTCCTTGATGACTTCCGCAGCCTTCACGGACATTTGCTGGGCGAGCTCCCCGACGCTGATATTTTCAGGAATTTTTACTTCACGCACCACGGGCGCTGTGGGTTTCTGGAACCCATGATCCATATCTGCCTGGGAAGCATCCCTGCCACGGCTTTTTCTGGTGGGCTTGCGCCTGCCACTCTTGCCAGCAGCCACATGCAATTCCTTGCGCCCACGACCGGGTTTGCCTGCTTCGGCACGGCGTTGCGCCTTTTCCTTGCGCTCACGGGCTTCCTGCTGGGTTTTGCGTTGTTCCTGGGCTCGACGGGCAAGCTCAATATCTCTTTCCCGTTGCTGCTTTTCAACTTCTACCTTGGCACGCTCATCATCCTCGGCCTTGCTGCGCGCCTGTTCCTGGCGTTTACGCTCATCCTGCTCCGCCTGCAGCAAGGCTTCCTGCGCCTTGCGACGGGACTGTTCCTGCTCTTCCGACATCCGGCGCTGCTCTGCCTGTTCGGCCAGCGCCTTTTTTGCCTCCTCCGCTTCTTTCAGCAGACGCTCCTTGTCGGTTTCCGTCGCTGGCGCCTTCGCATAAGTGCGTTTGCGGCGAACCTCCACATTCACGGTTTTCGCGGTTCGGGTCGCCCGTGCTGCAGGCGAGCGCCCGGCGGAGGCGGGTTGCTTCAACTCAGTGGTGGTTTTGCGCTTCAGGACTACCTTGCCCGTTGCTGCAGTTTTTCCTCCAGCTCCTTGCTTGCCATGACTGCGGCGCAGGTAGTTGAGCAGTTCCAGCTTTTCTTTTGCTGTCACCACGTCATCGGCACTGCTCTTGTTCAATCCTGCCTGGGCAAACTGTTCCAGGATACGATCCACTGGAACGCCTACGTCGGCGGCCAACTGGCTGACTGTAATATCGCTCATGCCAATACCCCCTTACCCCTTGGGCTCGGTTTCTGTTTCATTTTCGGCTTCTTCAAACCAGGGCGCCCGTGCTGTCATGATCAACTCACCGGCGCGTTTTTCATCCATGCCTTCCAACTCCATCAGTTCATCCACCGCCTGCTCTGCAAGGTCTTCCATGGTGACCACACCGATGGAAGCGAGCTGATGCGCCAGGTCCTCTGTCATTCCTTCCATGTTCAGCAAGTCTTCCGCCGGCTCGGCGTCAGAGAGCATCTCTTCCTTGGCGATGGCCCGCGTCAGCAATGCATCACTTGCGCGGCTGCGCAGTTCTTCCACGATACCTGCATCGAATTCCTCGATGGCAAGCAATTCCTCTTCCGGCACATAGGCAATTTCTTCAACGGTGGTGAATCCTTCCTGGGCGAGGATGATCGCTACTTCCTCGTCCACATCCAGCTCTTCCATGAAGCCTTTTACATACTGCTGGGACTCGGCGTCCGTTTTTTCTGCCAGCTCATCCTCGCTCATGACGTTGAGAGTCCAGCCGGTAAGCTGGCTGGCGAGACGGATATTCTGACCGCCGCTGCCAATAGCCTGGGAAAGGTTCTCTTCCTTCACGGAAATATCCATGGAGTGGGCATCCTCATCGACAACAATGGAAGCCACTTCCGCAGGAGACATGGCATTGATGATGAACTGTGCCGGATTGTCATCCCATAAAATAATATCCACGCGCTCGCCTGCCAGTTCGTTGGAAACTGCTTGCACCCGAGAGCCACGCATACCCACACAGGCGCCTACCGGATCGATACGCGGATCGTTGGAACGCACCGCAATCTTGGCGCGGCGTCCGGGATCACGAGCCGCACCCAACACTTCAATCAGGCCGTCGCCAACTTCCGGTACTTCCAGCTTGAACAGTTCGATCAGCAGCTCTGGTGCGGTACGGGAAACAAACAGCTGCGGGCCGCGTACATCCGTACGGATCGCCTGCAGAAACCCACGCAAACGGTCACCGACCCTGATCGGCTCCTTGGGGATCACATCACTGCGGGGGATGATCGCTTCTGCATTGCCGCCAAGGTCCATGATAATGGCTCCGCGATCCAGGCGTTTTACCACGCCGGTAACCAGTTGTCCTACCTTGTCTTCATAGGCCTCCACCACCTTGGCTCTTTCTGCTTCCCGCACTTTCTGTACGATAACCTGCTTGGCTGTCTGGGCGGCTATACGGCCAAACTCGATGGAATCCATGGGCTCTTCTACATAGTCACCCGGCTGGATATCCGGATCGCTGGCACGGGCAGCGCCCAGGGTGATTTCCGATTTCGGATTTTCCAGCACCGGGGTTTCACTGTCATCCACTACCAGCCAGCGGCGGAAGGTATCATAATCCCCGGTCTCACGGTCGATAACCACGCGCACCTCGATATCTCCACCATGCTTTTTTCGCGTGGCAGAAGCGAGCGCAGCCTCAATGGCTTCAAAAATTACATCCTTTTCGACTTCTTTTTCGTTAGAAACCGCGTCTACGACGAACAGGATCTCTTTGGTCATCGCGATACCCTCAATAAATTAAAATTCCGGAACAAGACGAGCCTCCTGAATCTGATCCATGAACAAAGGATAGACCTCACCGTCCACCTCTACCAGGATTTGATCGTCTTCGACTCCCAATAACAAACCTTTATACTTGCGCCGTCCGCCAATGGAACCGTCAAGCTTGACATTTACCTTGCGTCCGACAAATCGCTGAAAATCCCCGGCGTCGAACAATGGCCGGTTCAGACCTGGTGATGACACCTCCAGGCTATACTGACCGGGAACAGGATCTTCCACATCGAGTACGCCACTGAGCTGGTGGCTCACTGCCGCACAATCGTCAACCTCAATGCCGTTTTCCTTATCTATATAGATACGCAACAGATTACCGCCCTGATAACCACTGAGGTATTCCACACCCACGAGTTCATAACCCATGGATTCGACCACATTACGTACAATTTCCTGCAATTTAGGCGATGCTTTTTGCATAACTTCCAAAATAAAAAAATGGGCGCGAGGCCCATTCCTGATCTACCAATAACAAAAAAACCCGTAAATGGGATTCCGGGAAAATCCTGGTAACCAGATTTCCCCACTGTTACGCCATCCGTCAAACAACCGCGTCAGAGCCACCCTGCCCTCTCATGCGCCGCGATGATAGTTTTTTTTGGTGCTTCCGTCAAGAAATCAATAGTTTTTAGATAAACTGCCCCAGACCTTGTAGCACCATGCCCGTCCATTTACCGGTACAGGCATCCTTGTGGGTAGCATCAGGCACTAATAAAGAAAAAACCCGCCTATTATCAGCGGGTTATATCCCATATATGGCGGAGAGGGAGGGATTCGAACCCTCGGTACGCAATTAACGTACACACACTTTCCAGGCGTGCTCCTTCAGCCACTCGGACACCTCTCCAATTTTTCGCCTTGCAGCTCCGTTGCA
>JAJRUY010000164.1 GCA_024277555.1 Gammaproteobacteria bacterium
CATTCCAAACGACCGGCGTGTCGCTCCAGAGAAAGCGTGATTGGCCCAATCAAGCAGCGTCTCCAGACATGACCGAAAAGCAGAAAAATCCACAAAAACCTTGTCAAGTGTTTTTTTGGTTTTTTTACGCTGAGTAGTTACCTTTTACCTTTGTCCCGGACACAAACAAAACCCAACCGACTTTGGCAAATTTTTGCTGTCTCTCTAACCGATTCAGAGCTAATCGAGTCCACAAACTATTATTCCTAAACCGGATTCGCACCAATAGCTGTGGCATCCTGCCCGTACTTCATTCCCAAACAGGCTCGGTTGCCGCCAGGAATACTTCAATCTTTCCATCAATAACGGTGCAGCTGCAGACGCGATCAATTCAGGGCTGTGGCAACAACCCTGTACTGATCTGGCTGGCGGCTGGAGGTTACAACTGGTGGGCGCAGGAACACGGGGCGTCCGATCTGTTTGAGCTGCTTGCACATGAAAACATCTTCCTGCAACGGGATGTCTGGAAAGCCGCCAACCTGTTCAAACAGAGTTCGCCGGATAAACATCCCTTGCCTTCCGGCAGCAACACCGGTAAGCCGTGAACGCCAACTCATGGCGCGCTCCACTATCCGCAGAAACGGCTGATGTCCGGAGAGTCGTATATCAAAACAGCCCCATTGGTATTTACCGCTTTCCAGTGCGGAAAAGATCAATTTACCGGCCTGTTCGGGCAGCAGACAGCCAGCATGCAGAAACAGCAGTGTATCGCCCCACGCGTGTTGCGCACCAAGATTCATCTGTCGGGCACGCATGCGCGACCCTTCAACAACCTGATCCACCAACTCCCGCGCAAGCTCGACGCTATCATCACGGCTACCTCTATCCACCAGGATCACCTCATGCCCCTCGGTACGCAGTGGTTGCAGCGTCAGCAGGGAGGGAATGATTGAGGCGGGTTCTTTCTGCATCGGGACAATAACAGAGAGTTGTTGTTCCGGCTCAAGAAAAGGATGGGGGTCTGACTGTTTCAGCCCGTTTTCGAATGAGCAACGCGGCAGAACCTGTATCTTACGCATGCTGCAGGATATGTGTCGACGCCGCCCCATAGATTTATCTCTATTCAGCCTCGGCCATACAGGTGAACCAGGTTTGACAAGTGAGAGGAGAGGCTGGCATCCACCTGATCCCAACTGAAACGCCAACCCCAGTTTCCTTCAACAGTCCCTGGCATATTCATACGGTACTCTCCGCCCAGTTCCAATACATCCTGCATCGGCAGCATGGCGAGACAGGCAACCGAAGCGAGGGCAGTGCGAATCAGCGGCCAGGGCATCTCTTCTGCGGGGTGGCCCAGGTAGGCGGAGACGTGGCTTTTTTCCGCTTCTGTCAATGAAGCATACCAGCCAGGCGTGGTGTCGTTGTCGTGTGTACCGGTATAAACCACTGATCTGTTTTCATGATTATGCGGCAGATAGGGGTTGCTGGCATCTCCGCCGAAGGCGAACTGCAGAATTTTCATGCCAGGCAGACCGAACTTGTTGCGCAGGGCATCCACCTCGGCTGTGATTACCCCCAGGTCTTCGGCAACCAGCGGCAGGGCATGAAATGCATCACACAGCGCGTTCAGCAGCGCCTCCCCTGGCGCTTTGACCCAGTGCCCTTCCATGGCCGTTTCAGCTCCACCCGGAATCTCCCAGCAGGCCTCGAAACCACGAAAATGATCGATACGCACAAAATCAAATAGTTCGAGCTGGGTACGCATCCGCCCGACCCACCAGGCAAAACCATCCTCCTGCATTCGTTCCCAGCGATAGAGGGGATTTCCCCAGAGCTGGCCGGTAGCAGAAAAGTAATCAGGCGGGACGCCGGCAATGGTCTGGGGATTGCCCTGCTCATCAACGGTGAAATACTCGCGGTGGGCCCAGACCTCGGCACTATCGTGAGCGACAAAAATAGGCATGTCACCGAACAGCAGTACGCCGTGCTGCCGGGCATAACTTCTCAGTTGATGCCACTGCTGGAAAAAAATGTATTGCTGAAAGCGAATTGAATCAATAACTTCGCCCAAGCGCATACGAGCCTGCTCAAGAGCCAGCGGTTGCCGATCGCGCAGCGCCTTCGGCCACTGGGGCCACGCCAGCTCATTCAGCTCCCGACGCAGCGCCGTATACAGGGAAAAATCATCCAGCCAATCTGCGTGAGTGGCGGCAAAATCATCCAGCTCCCGTTTCTCCTGCGTGGTCGCCCGCTGCTGGAACCCTTTCCATGCCAGCTGCAACCAAGCGATTCGATAACCATTGCCGACATCTCCGGGAACGACCGCTGACGACTCAAGCCATCCTTTGTCCTGTAACCACTCCAGGCTGATTAAGAGGGGATTACCCGCATGTACCGACAAGCACTGGTAGGGAGAACCATCATCATGGGTCGGACCCAGCGGCAGAACTTGCCACACGGAAACCGCGCTGGCGGCCAGAAATTCGACGAACCGGTATGCTTCCGGCCCCAAATCGCCGTTCCCGATACCACCGGGCAGCGATGTAATATGCAGCAGAATTCCCGCGCGGCGTTCGTCCGAGATAGTTATCCGTTGCATTGATATCAACTAACGAACATGGTGTATTTGCTGCCCCAGCATTTCAGGTATCACCAGCACGACTCCCTCTTCACTGACATAGAAACGTTTTTCGTCCTCTTCGCAATTTTCACCGATTACCATGCCGGCAGGAATTTCATATTTCTTGTCGATGATTGCCTTGCGGATTCGGCAGTGCTGGCCAATGTTAACATCGGGCAAAATGACCGAATCCTCAACATTGGACCAGGACTCCACCACCACGTTGGAAAACAGTAGTGAACGGCGTATGGTTGCTCCAGAGATAATGCAGCCACCGGAGGTAATGGAATCCACCGCCATACCCCGTCGATCATCATCATCAAATACAAATTTTGCTGGCGGAACCTGGCGTTGGTAGGTCCAGATCGGCCAGTCCTGATCATAGAGGTTCAGCTCAGGAGTCACGCCGATCAGCTCCAGATTGGCCTTCCAGTAACTGTCCACCGTGCCAACATCACGCCAGTAACTCTGTCCACCGGTCGATGAGTCGGCGAAGGGATAGGCAAATACCCGATACTTGTCGAGCAGGCCAGGGAGAATATCCTTGCCAAAATCACGACTGGAACCCGGGGTATCCGCATCTTTTATCAACTGTTCAAAAAGAAACCCGGTATTGAAAATATAGATCCCCATGGAAACCAGCGCCACATCATTCGAACCCGGCTTGGGGACAGGATTATCCGGTTTCTCCTCAAAACTGGTGATCTGGCTGTCACCATCGATTCCCATCACGCCAAATGCACTCGCCTCCACCAGCGGCACTTCGATGCAACCAACCGTGACATCCGCCTCCCGCTCCACATGGAGCGCCAGCATGGGACCATAGTCCATCTTGTAGATATGGTCTCCGGCGAGGATCAGAACATAGTCCGGATTGTGGCGGCGGATGATGTCCAGGTTCTGATAGACCGCATCTGCCGTACCGGCATACCAGGAAGCCTCAATCCGCTGCTGCGCCGGCAGCAGCTCGACGAATTCACCAAAGTCACCCCGCAGCGAACCCCAACCTTGTCGAATATGACGAATCAGGGAGTGCGCCTTGTACTGAGTCAACACGCCAATGCGCCGAATTCCCGAGTTAATACAGTTGGAGAGCGGGAAATCAATAATACGAAACTTGCCTGCAAACGGCACCGCCGGTTTCGCCCGCCACATGGTCAGCTGCTTAAGCCGTGAACCCCGCCCTCCAGCCAAGATAAGTGCAAGTGTGTTGCTGGTAAGACGACTGACAAATCGTGACTGGCGGTTGAACTGCATGACGCAATCTCCTTGTTATAGCAGAAACAGAGAACCATCGCTCCCTGATACAGCATCGGCCGGATCCATGTTAACCTTAGCACAATTGAAACAGAGGATTTTTATTGTGGACGACCCCCTATCTGCAAGTAACACTATAACATTGGCGCCAGATCTGTTAAAGATTATTGAGGCACGCCATCATGATCCTTTTTCTGTTCTTGGGCGACATGCCGATGGCAAGCAGGAGACCGTGCGCGCCTTTATTCCGGAAGCCGTCTCTGTGTACATCGGAAAAAACGGACCTCAGCTGGAACGCATTGCCAACACCGATCTGTTTGAATGGATTGGTCCGGCGGGCAGCGTAAAAAAACAGTATCAATTGTGCTGGCACGATGCTGGCGATCAAACCCATTGCCTTATCGATCCCTATCAGTTTGCTCCGCAGATTTCAGAATTTGATCTGCACCTGTTTGGCGAAGGCAAGCATTGGCATATTTACAATATTCTCGGCGCTCATTCAGTGGAGATCGAAGGGATCAAGGGGGTTCGGTTCGCTACCTGGGCACCCAATGCCGAACGCATCAGTGTGGTTGGTGATTTCAACCGCTGGGATGGGCGCTGCCACCCAATGGCCGTGCATGGCGGCAGCGGGATCTGGGAGCTATTCATCCCCGGACTGAAGCCGGGCGCACTCTACAAATTCGAGATCCGCAATCGGCGCAGCGGGGAAATACTAGTAAAAACCGATCCTTACGGACAACAGTTCGAGTTACGACCCAACACCGCCGCCATCATCGGGGACGATGGACCCTACCTGTGGCAGGATGCGGACTGGATGAAACAGCGGGCCAATGCAGACTGGCAACACAGCCCGGTGTCAGTGTATGAGGTACACCCAGGCTCCTGGCGGCGGGATGAGAACGGCAATTTTCTCAACTACCGGGAGCTGGCGGCACAGCTGGTGGAGTATGTCAGTGAGCTGGGTTTTTCACACATCGAATTGCTTCCCATCACCGAACATCCACTGGATGCCTCCTGGGGTTATCAGACTACTGGCTACTTCGCCCCCACCAGCCGCTTCGGCACCCCCGAAGAGTTCCGTTTTTTTGTCGATTACTGTCACCAACACGGGATTGGCGTACTACTCGACTGGGTGCCGGCCCACTTCCCCAAAGACAGTCACGGAATCGCCCGCTTCGACGGCACCGCCCTGTACGAACATGAAGATCCACGCCGTGGAGAGCATCGCGACTGGGGCACACTGATCTATAATTTTGGCCGTAACGAGGTGAAAAATTTCCTGCTCGCCAGTGCCATGTACTGGCTGGAGGAGTTTCATATTGACGGCCTGCGGGTCGATGCAGTCGCTTCCATGATCTATTTGGACTACTCTCGCGACGAGGGGGACTGGATCCCCAATATCTACGGCGGAAATGAAAACCTGGAGGCACTGGAGTTCCTGCGCGAACTCAATACCGCCGTTCATGGTCAACATCCGGGGGCGCTGGTGATTGCCGAAGAGTCCACCTCCTGGCCGCAGGTCAGTCGCCCGGTCTGGCTGGGTGGGCTGGGCTTTTCCATGAAGTGGAACATGGGCTGGATGCATGACACCCTGCAGTACATGAGCAAGGATCCGATCCACCGCCACTATCATCATGATCAGCTGACTTTCGGTCTGCTGTATGCCTTCACCGAAAACTTCATGCTGCCATTCTCCCATGATGAAGTCGTGCATGGCAAAGGCTCCATGCTTAACAAAATGCCTGGCGATGAGTGGCAGCGGTTCGCCAATCTGCGCCTGCTCTACACCTACATGTATACCTATCCAGGCAAGAAACTGCTGTTTATGGGCAACGAGTTCGGCCAGGGTGTTGAGTGGAATTTTGCCAGCACACTTGACTGGTATGTGCTGGATTTTCCCCTGCACCAGGGTATCAAGCGGCTACTGGGCGACCTGAACCGCAGCTACCGTTCCACCGCACCTCTCTATCGGTATGAATTTGAGCATCAGGGATTCGAGTGGCTGGATTGTCATGACTCCGATCAGTCCGTGCTGAGTTATCTGCGCAAGGATGGCGACGATTTCGTCGTGGTGGTACTCAACTTCACCCCCATAGTAAGGGAAAATTACCGTCTTGGCGTGCCAGCCCCCGGCTATTATCAAGAACTGTTGAACTCGGATTCCGCCCACTATGGCGGCAGCAATACCGGCAATGGTGGCGGCACGAGCAGCGAGCCAATTCCCTGGATGGGACAACCTCACTCAATCGAACTGACCCTGCCACCACTGGCCGGAATGGTATTCAGGCTGACCTGAATTTTCTGACTATCAGCTTACCCCGGATACATGAACCCGTGCCTCCGGGACGAGTCACATTGATACAAATGACAATAAAAAATCCACACAAAATACTGTTTGCTTCCAGTGAAGCCTACCCACTAATCAAGACCGGCGGACTAGGCGATGTCGCTGGCAGCCTGCCCGTTGCACTCAAAACGCTGCACCAGGATATTCGTCTGGTGCTACCCGCTTACCGGGAAATTCTTGAACAAAAGGGCAAAGTCAAGACCATCGCCCAGTTCACGCTTCCCTTGGGCCGTGTCAGAGTGCTGGAGCGGCTGCTACCGGGAACCCGGATCAAGGTATGGCTGGTGGATTGTCCTCTCTATTTTGATCGGCCCGGCAACCCGTATCAGGGTACAAATGGTTTTCCCTGGTCCGATAACGCGGAACGGTTCGCCCTGTTTTGTCAGGCGGTCAGTTACCTGGCACTGGATCAAGCGGGACTGGAGTGGCAACCGGATCTTGTCCACTGCAACGACTGGCAGACAGGTCTGGTACCCGCCCTGCTCACTCTGCATAAAGCCCGCCCAGCCACGCTGTTCACCATTCACAATCTGGCCTATCAGGGACTGTTTCCCGAAGCAGTTTTTTCCACACTCAACCTGCCCTGGTCATTCTGGTCTCCCCATGCTCTGGAGTTTTATGGCCAGCTCTCTTTTCTGAAAGGAGGAGCGGTTTTTGCTGATCGCATCAGCACCGTCAGCCCCACCTACGCAGAGGAGATCCAGACACCCGAATTCGGCTGCGGCCTGGATGGATTGCTGCGTCACCGCAAAGATAAACTTAGCGGGATTCTCAACGGAGTTGATAAAAACTGGAACCCCGCCCGCGATCCCTCCCTGGTAAAAAACTATAGCCAGCAGGATCCAGAGGGAAAGCAGGACAATAAAAAAGCACTGCGGCAGGAGCTGCACCTGCCACTGTCAAGGCACATGCCCCTGCTTGCGTTTATCGGTCGGCTGGTCGAACAGAAAGGTATCGACATGCTGCTGGAGATCCTGCCTGATATAATCAATCTTCCCACACAAATTGTTTTTCTTGGTAGCGGTGAGAAACGCTATGAGCAAGCTCTGCAACAGCTTGCGGAAATATATCCAGAACAGATCGCGGTGCAAATCGGCTTTGATGAGGCGCTGGCCCACCGAATTGAAGCAGGTGCCGACATATTCCTGATGCCGTCGCGGTTTGAACCGTGCGGCCTGAACCAGATGTACAGCCTGCGTTACGGAACCCTGCCCGTTGTACATCGAGTGGGGGGGCTGGCGGATACTGTGGTGGACTCCACCCCGGCCACCTTGCGAAATGGCACTGCAACAGGGGTGGTTTTCAATCAGGCGGACAGCTCCGTGCTGCTGGAAGCCATCAAACGCACTACGCTGCTCTACGGGCAGCAAAAAGGGTACTGGCAACCACTGCAACAGCAGGGAATGCGGCAGGATTTTTCCTGGCGCCGCAGTGCGGGGCGTTATCTGGAGCTGTATGAGCAGACCCTGTCAGAACAGGCCGATTCACTCCGGGTTTGATCCGACAATCAGGTTTTCTTCGCAGAGGTGGTAAAACACTCCTTCCGCCACAGACAATCCTGCTGGTCACAAACTCCGGCTATGGCGGTGCCAAAGCAGGGAAAATTCCTTTCGGCCCGTTGAATCTGGCGGATCATCTCCCCCTTGGTTACCCGGGCCGTTTTGACGCCCCACTGTTTGGCCAAGGTACGAACTTCTTGCATTTTCATTGCTGCAACTCCTTCATTTTAGCATTTCAAACTATCGCAATATCGAAGGATAACGAATATCCTTTAGGCAATCCGGCAAAAAAACAGTTCACTCTAAACATTTTAACGAAATGGCCGAAGAGTAATATCTGTTCAGAGTCCAGCCCGGTTCGGCCTGGGTTCAATATTTATCAAATAGGGAGTTACAAAACATGAAAATTGCACTAATCGGTCTGGGTAAAATGGGCGCCAATATGGCCCGCCGTCTCTGCCGTGGTGGTATCGAGGTGGTTGGCTTCAACCGTTCCCGCGAGATCATTGAGAAGCTGGCCGGGGATGAGGGCGTGATCCCTGCCGAAAGCCTGGCTGATGCAGTCAAGCAGCTCCCCTCACCCCGTGTAGTCTGGCTGATGCTGCCCAGCGGTGCACCTACCGAAAACACACTGCAGGAGTTAATTCCGATGCTGGATCAGGGGGATATCGTGGTTGAGGGTGGCAACTCCAACTATCACGACAGCCAGCGCCGGGGAGAGATGCTGGCTGAACACGGTATCGGCTACGTGGATTCAGGAACCTCCGGCGGCGTATGGGGACTGAAAGAGGGCTACTGCCTGATGGTCGGTGGTGAGAAGCAACATGTCAACGCCGTCGAACCGGTACTTAAAACACTTGCCCCGGCAGCCGATCGCGGCTGGGCCCACGTTGGCCCGGTCGGTGCGGGACATTTCACCAAAATGATCCATAACGGAATCGAATACGGCATGATGCAGGCCTATGCGGAAGGGTTCGCCTTGCTGCGCGGCAAAGAGGAGTTCGCTCTCGATATGGCCCAGATCACTGAACTCTGGAAACATGGTTCGGTAGTGCGCAGCTGGTTGCTGGATCTTACCGCTGACTTCATGCAGAACGATCAGGATCTGAAGGAGGTCGAACCTTATGTCGCCGACTCCGGCGAAGGTCGCTGGACAGTCAACGAATCGGTTGACCAGGGCGTTGCTGCGCCAGTGCTTACCCTAGCTCTGCAGATGCGTTTCGCCAGCCAGGATCAGTATGGCTACGGAAACCGTGTATTGTCCATGATGCGCAACGCCTTTGGCGGTCATTTTGTTGAAACCAGGGAAAAATAATCATGACTGAGTCATGCACCTTCGTGATCTTCGGCGCCACTGGCAACCTGGCGCAGGTCAAACTGCTGCCAGCCCTTTACCACCTGGAACAAGCCAACCGGCTACCGGAAGGGATGGCCATTCTGGGCTTTGGCCGGCGCAACTGGAGCAAGGAGGAGTGGTGCAAACAAGTTGAAGGGATGCTTGAACCCCGTGTACGGGGCGGCATTGATCAAACGGTTTTCAAACGGCTGAGCCAGCGGCTTCATTTCAGCCAGGGGGACCTGTCCGAAGTCGAATCATTTCAGCAACTAAGGGAAACCATTGAAAACAGTCCTGAACTGCCAAAAAACATCGCTTTCTATATGGCCATCAGTCCCGCGGAGTACAAGGCGACGGCTCGCAACCTGGCAACAGCAGGACTGAATGAAGAAAAAGGCGGCTGGCGGCGGCTGGTAGTGGAGAAGCCATTTGGCTATGACCTGGAGAGCGCCCAGATCCTCGACAGCTGTCTGCACCGCCACTTCTCCGAGCAGCAAATCTATCGCATCGATCACTATCTGGGCAAGGCGATGGTGCAGAACGTGCTGGTGTTCCGGTTCGCCAATCTGATGCTGGAACCGCTGTGGAACAGAAACTATATCGATCATGTGCAGATAACCCATTCCGAAAGCCTGGGTATCGCCGGACGGGCACACTACTACGATGGTGCCGGAGCACTGCGCGACATGGTGCAGAGCCACCTGCTGCAGATGCTGGCGCTGGTGGCGATGGAACCGCCCGCTTACCTGGATGCCGAATCCCTGCGAGATGAAAAGGTCAAGGCGTTGAAGTCCATTCGCCCTATTCCCCGCAACGCCGTCAACGCCCACGCCTATCGGGCGCAATATCGCCGCGGTACGGTCAACGGCAAGGAGGTTCCCGGCTATCTTGAAGAGGAAGGAATTGCGGCCAACAGCACCACGGAAACCTACGCGTCACTGAAGCTGTATATCGACAACTGGCGCTGGCGTGGCGTGCCCTTCTATCTGCGCACCGGCAAGCGCATGGCCCAGAACAGCTCGGTGATCGCCATCCGCTTCAAGAACCCACCCCAGCAGCTGTTTCGTAAGACCAGCATCGAAAAACTGGAGCCCAACTGGATCCTGCTCAGCATCCAGCCACATGAGTGCCTGCGCATCGAGATGCAGGTCAAGGAGCCCGGTCTGGAGATACGCGCCCACACCACACAGCTCGATGCCAGCTATTGCGGCCTGAGCCGCTACCAGATCGATGCCTATGAAGCCTTGCTGCTGGACGTGATGGAGGGTGATCAGTCCCTGTTCCTGCGCTATGACGAGATCCGCACCGCCTGGAAGGTGGTCGATCCCATCATCCAGTCCTGGTCCACTGAGCGGGATTTTATCCACACTTACCCCGCCGGAACCTGGGGACCCAATGATTGCCAGCGTATCTTCGACAATGACGATCACTACTGGCGCAACTCGTTTTCCAGCGATACGGAGGAGTACAAAAAAAATGAATAACCGACTGTCTCCAAGAGATAAAAAACGTGTGACATGGAGGCAGGATTTTGCTTTGTGACGGATATATAATGCGGACATATTAAACGATCCAGTGGCTTACCATTGCCGTGCTGATTGGAACGCTGACCGGCTGCGGAATCAACAAGGTCCCGTAACTATTCAGCTCACCCCTGAAATCTGCCATTTCTGCGTTAAAAAATGATCATTTACCCGTGTAAACTCACATTTTTCGCCTTGAACTGACAAATTTCAGGGGTGAACTGAATAGTTACAGAAAACTTTACTCAACCGGAGTCGGTACAGGAAGCACCTGCAGTTCAGTTCAACTGAAACAGGGTCTGAAAGTTATTCGTGGTAGTTTGGGCAATATCTTCCACTGAGGTCTCACGCAGCTCTGCCAGGCGCTCCGCTACCTGGCGCACATAAGCAGGTTGATTGGGTTTTCCCCGATAGGGAACAGGAGCCAGGTAGGGGGAGTCGGTCTCCACCAGCAGGCAGTCATCGGGCACCCGCCTGGCAACCTCCCTCAGTTCTGTCGCGCTGTTGAAGGTGATAATACCGGAAAAAGAGATGTAGAACCCCATCTCCATCGCCCTGGCCGCTGTCTCCCAGTCGCCGGTAAAGCAGTGCATGATACCACCCGCCTCGGCGGCGCTCTCTTCCTGCATGATTTTCAGCGTATCTTCTGCCGCATCACGGGTATGAATAATCAGCGGCTTGCCACTGATGTTTGCGGCTGCGATATGGCGGCGAAAGCGTTGTTGCTGCCACTCTAAATCACCTTTACTGTGAAAGTAGTCCAGCCCGGTCTCGCCAATGGCAATGACATCCGGATTATCCGCCAGAGCCAGCAGCTCATCCAGCCCTGGCTCCCGCCCCTGCTGCTCGTTAGGGTGAACGCCTACGGAGGCAAGAACCTGGGGGTAGCGGCGGGCAATGTCAATAACATCCTGGACATTCTCCATGTTAATGGAGACACACAGAAAAGAACCAACCCCGGCTTCCCGGGCGCGATCCAGGACGCAGTCCAGATCATCATCAAGGCGATCCAGATGGCAGTGGGAATCTGTCAATAGCAGCTGCATAACGAGTGAATCCTTTCTTTTTCCGCCGGGAGACTGTCGAATCCAGGTAGTTTGGGTATACAATCCCCTGACTCCGACAGCCTCCCGGACTATTTCAAATCACATGGTATAGGTGGGCCGCTCACTTTTCAGAGCACCTGCCAGACAGGTTTCAATTTTGGCGCGCAGATGTTTGCCCTCCAGTTCCAGAAACTGTATCCCGATTCCTGCAGGACGGTTGCCACTGGCTCCCTCCGGGGTAATCCACACCACATGGCCAACAATAGGCGCCGTTTCGGTCTCTTCCGGCAGATTCAACATGATAAACACCTCGTCGCCAAACTGGTGTGGTTTGGCGGTGGTAATAAACAGCCCGCCATTGACAACGAATGGCATATAGCTCGCATAAAGGTGATTCTTGTCCTTTATGCGTACGGTATAGATATTTGATTTAACCATGCAGGTTATCCTCAGCTATTGGTATTACGTTGCCGGGCCAGCGCGGCCCAGGTAATCAACAGATCTTCCAGTAACAATTGCCCATTGATCGACCCATGCAGATATTGTGATGCCTTAGTCGTCCGCTCCAGAAAGGCAAACAGTAGGGAACCGCCAATATCCTTGATGATCGCCAGCAACCGCTCTGCCACATCCCGATTGACCAATGACGGTGGTTGGGATACGTATTTCAACCGAATCATGTCCATCACCCAGCGGTTCAGCCAGAAAAGAGCATCGGAAACCCGTTTCTGCCGAGACCACTGCCGGGCCACCGAAACGGGATCACTCTTACCGGTGGAAATCTGCTCAAACTGTTCCAGCATCTCCAGACGCTGTTCGAGCACCCCCTCTTCAGCCAACCGTAGTGCCTGTAATGGCGCACCATCCGCCAGGTTCAATAGCAATTCTACGTCCTGCCACTCCCCAAGCTGGCTGTGCAACCACTCTTGTGCAATAATTCGCTGCGGAACAACAAATTTAATCTGCTGGCAGCGGCTACGGACAGTCGCTAGCAGCGCACCGGATGTATTGGCCAAAAGAATCAAAAAAGTTCCCGGCACCGGCTCTTCAAGCGTCTTGAGCAAACTGTTGGCTGCCGCCGTATTCATGGCCTCTGCCGGCGCAAGAGCAACCACCCGGCAACCATCATAATGACGCTTCAGTACGAGAAACTCACTGACCGCACGAGCCTTGTCTACTGTTATGCTCTTGCCCTCATCTTCCGGCATCACCGGCAAATAGTCAGGGTGCGTCCCGGCCTGAAATCGTTCACAGGCAGGGCAATCGCCGCACGCAAACCCCTCACCATCCCTGTATCGGCACAACAGCGCCTGAGCTAAAGTGGTGGCAAACAGCTGCTTGCCCATCCCCTTCGGGCCACTCAACAGCAGGGCATGAGGCAAACGGTCTTCATCACTGCCGGATTTGAGCAGACACCACTGCTGTTGCTGCCAAGGATAAATCATCGCTGCGCCAGCCACTCCGCCAACACCTCGTCAAGCAAACGCCGCACCTCCTCGAGTGACCGGGATGCATCGATGACCCGGTAACGATGAGGGTAACGCCGGGCCTGTTCCAGATAGGCCGCCCTCACCCGTTCAAAAAAGGCGATCTGTTCACGCTCGAAGCGGTCGGGATCACTGCGCTCTCCAGCCCGCGTCAGACCCTGCTGCACGGGAATATCCAGCAGCAACGTCAAATCCGGTTCCAATCCCTGCTGAACCCACTGTTCAAGATCCGCGATGCGCTGCCTAGGGATACCGCGCGCCCCGCCCTGATAGGCATAAGTTGCATCGGTAAAACGGTCGCAAAGCACCCACTGGCCCTGTTCCAGCGCAGGGCAGATCACTTCAGCAAGGTGCTGGGCCCGGGCGGCGAACATCAACAACAGTTCGGTGTCGTCCGTAATTTCACTGTTGCGGTGATCCAGGAGCAGTGACCGAATCGACTCACCCAGCGGGGTACCACCGGGTTCCCGGGTCACCACCAGCTGTTTTCCCTGCTGTTCCAGGTAGCGGCGGACGAATTCGAGGTTGCTGGATTTCCCCGCTCCTTCTCCTCCCTCAACGGTAATAAAGCAGCCGTTCATTTATTGGCTTTTCCCTCGCCAGCTGCAGAAGAACCCTTTTTGTGTTTCCGCAGCTGATACTTTTTTACAGCCCTGTTGTGCTCCTTCAATGTAGCTGAAAAGTAGTGGCTTCCATTGCCCCGTGCAACAAAATAGAACGCCTTACCCGGAGCAGGATGCAACGCCGCATGAATGGACTCTCTGCCGGGCATGGCGATTGGCGTGGGTGGCAGCCCCTTGTGACGGTAAGTGTTGTATTTGTTTTTATTATCTTTTAAATGATTGCGTCGTAAATTTCCATCAAAACCTTCCCCCAGCCCATAGATGATGGTGGGATCGGTTTGTAACAGCATCCCTTTCTGCAAGCGGCGTACAAACACGCCGGCGATATCCTGCCGCTCTTCTGCCAGTCCGGTCTCTTTCTCGATAATGGAAGCCATAATCAACGCTTCATCGGCTGTTTTGTAGGGTAAATCATCGGCGCGCCCCTGCCACTCCTGTTGCAGGATTTTTTCCATGGTCTGATAAGCTCGCTGCAGAATATCCACATCACTCATGCCTCGGGAAAAATGGTAGCTATCCGGAAAGAAACGGCCTTCGGGATGCACATCAGGATGACCAATACGGATCATGATTTCTGTCGCATTTAGCCCCTCCAGCGTATGCTCCAATGCGGGCGTTCGCGCAATTTCGGCAAGCATTTGCGAAAAATTCCAGCCCTCTACCAGAGTCAGGCTGTAGCTGGTTACCTCCCCCTGTACAAACTGATCCAGCAGGCGGGAAGCCGTCATTCCCGGCGCCAGGATATACTCTCCGGCCTGAATCCGGGATGCCAGCTCTTTGTAGCGCGCCACCCAGCTCAGCATGGCCGCATTCTCTATCACTCCCCGCTCGGCCAGCCGGTGGGCAACTGTATTCATGCTCTCGCCAGGACTAACCGTGAACAGCAGTTCTTCCCCACCCGTGTTAATCGGAGCCTGATTAAAACTGCGCCACTCCAGCCACAGCCAGCCACCCAGGAAACTGCACAGAAGAAATAGCAGGCCGAAGGTTCTATTCCAAGTCATATTAACAATTCAGTTCCAATAGCATCGATATTTGATTGTATTAAATGAGTTATTTCGCCAGGAACCGAATAATCATTGGCGTCAATACGGTTTACCGCCCAGATCCTGATAATGCTGTTGGTAACAAACACCTCTTCTGCAGCTATCAGATCCAGCAGAGTAAAATGGCCAGTCTCACAGCGAATACCCAGCTGCTGCGCTACCTCCATAACAATCCCTCGCATGATGCCAGCAACCCCGCACTGAGACAAATCCGGGGTTAACAAAACACCATTGCGCACCAGAAACAGATTGCTCATGGTGCCTTCGACAAGCAGCCCCTCAACATCCAGCATCAGTCCTTCGGCAATATCCGGATCATGCCACTCATCACGCGCTAAAACCTGTTCCAGCCGGTTCAAATGTTTGATACCAGCAAGTTGTGGATTACGCCCCAACCGGGTATTGCAGATCCTTGCATGGATACCCTGTGCACCATACGCATCCGGCCATTCCGGCCAAGGGTGCAGAGAGAGAATACGGGTTGGAGACACTTTCTCCGGTGGCCGGTAACCCCTTCCATCACTGCCCCGGCTGATAACTATTTTTAGAACCGCTCTTTTCTGGGGCCGAGACAGTTGCGCCGTTTCCCTGGTCAACAGCCCGGCATCCGGTGCGGAGAAACCCAGACGCTCACACCCCTGCTGGAGACGTTTGATATGCGGCAACCACAATTCAGGCCGGCCATCGCGAATCGCCACGGTTTCAAAAACACCATCACCATAGTGAATCGCACGATCCATAACGGAAACGAGATCGGTGGAAACACCATTTACCAGCCTGGCAATCATCACAGTGAATGAAGCGCCAGCAACAACCCTCGCGCCTTGACCCGGGTCTCCTCCAACTCCCGCTGCGGCACCGAGTCCGCAACAATACCGGCACCCGCGCGAAAACTCAGTCGACCGTCCGCCATCACCAGGGTACGAATCAGGATATTCAAATCCATACTCCCATCCCGGTTCAGATAGCCCATAGAGCCGGTATAGGCACCCCGCCCCTCTCCTTCAAGCTCAGCAATGATCTCCATACAACGCACCTTGGGGCAACCGGTAATAGTGCCGCCAGGAAAGACCGCCCGCATAACATCACCCGGCGTCACGCCCGGTCGCAGTCTGCCACGCACATTGGAAACGATATGATGCACATGAGCAAAGCTCTCCAGCACCATCAGTTCATTTACCTCGACGGTGCCAGGTACGCAAACCCTGCCGAGATCATTCCGCTCCAGGTCAATGAGCATGACATGCTCCGCCCGCTCTTTGGGATGGGAGATCAGCTCGCTGGAGTTGGCTCGATCTTGTGCCTGAAGCTCTGCGCGGGGCCGGGTTCCGGCAATGGGACGGGTCTCCACCACTCCGTTGCGTACAGCGACCAGACGTTCCGGTGATGAGCTGACAATCGCCATATCATCAAAACATGCCAGGCCCGCAAAAGGTGCTGCATTGTTATGACGCAAACTGCGGTAGAGCTGCGCCGAATCCACCCCGTCATGACAGGTACCAACCCATAGCCGTGACAGGTTGGCCTGAAAGATGTCGCCATCGACAACATACTGCTTAACTCTTTCCACCGCTCGCAGATAGCGTTCCGGAGTCTCTTCGGTTACAGCCAATTGATACTGTTGCTGGCAGGGAGTGGATTCCCACCCGGTGGCAGACTTCAGATCACTGGCAAGCAACTCAACAAGAGGTTCATGACCGGACTCCGCTACCAGCAAGGTTTGTCTGTTCTGATGATCGCGGATGATTGCGGCAGGAATACGAGTGGCAAAGGCGGTGGGCAGCCGATCCGGTGTTGGTGGCAGATTGAGGTGAGATTCTACCTCTCCCGCCAGCTCATAGCCCAGAAAAACAAACCAGCCACCCGTAAAGGGTAACTGGGGGTTTTGCTGATTCCGAATCGACTCCTGTTCCCACCAATCATCCAGAGCAGACAAAAAACCGGTGCCCTCCACCTGCCCCGCACGATCCAAAACCAAACGCTCGCCGGGGAAAGCAAATAGAATATCGTAACGGGCATGGGGGGTGCCGCTGGCAACACTCTCCAGCAGATAAGGGTAGCGCTCCGGATTGGCCTCATGCAGAGGCAGCAGATCCCCATACCAGTTTAGTGTTTGGACAATGATGGGAGAATGTGAGTCGTGTGCCATTTGAACTGCATTCCACGCAGACAGACAGGCGGTTTCAGCCGTCCGATTCAGATCTTGCTGAAAATCAAAGTTCCGTTGGTGCCACCAAAACCAAACGAATTGGAAATGGCGACAGCGATTTTCATCTCCTGCGCACTGTGTGGCACATAGTTCAGATCACACTCCGGGTCGGGATTGTCCAGATTAATGGTTGGTGGCGCAACTTGATCACGAATGGACAAAATGGTGAATATCGCCTCGACACCCCCCGCCGCACCCAGCAGATGACCAGTCATGGATTTTGTCGAACTCATCACCAGCTTGCGGGCATGTTCACCAAAAGCCGACTTGGCTGCCAGAGTCTCAGCAATGTCGCCAGCAGGGGTTGAAGTGCCATGAGCATTGATATAATCGACCTGCTCCGGATTGATACCAGCATTGCGCATCGCGCTCTGCATGCAACGCTTCGCCCCTTCGCCACCTTCGGAGGGTGCCGTCATGTGATACGCATCACCGCTCATCCCGTAACCGGCCACCTCGGCATAGATACGGGCGCCCCGCTTCCGCGCATACTCATACTCCTCCAGCACCACCACGCCAGCGCCATCACTGAGTACGAAACCATCCCGCTCCTGATCCCAGGGTCGGCTGGCGGCAGCCGGATCTTCATTCCGGGTAGAGAGCGCGCGGGCAGCACCAAAACCACCCAGACCACAGGGAGAGGTTGCCATCTCGGCCCCCCCGGCAAGCATAACATCGGCATCACCATATTCGATGATACGTGCAGCATCACCAACGGAATGGGTTCCGGTTGCGCAAGCAGTTACCAGGGCGATATTCGGCCCTTTGAGTCCGTAGGTTATGGATACATGACCGGAAATCATGTTTATGATGTTAGCCGGGACAAAAAAAGGTGATATCTTGCGTGGACCACCTTTCATATAGGCTGCATGCCCCTTTTCGATTCCCGGTAGACCGCCGATACCGGAGCCAATGGCTACGCCGATACGCTCGGCATTCTCCCCGCTGACTTCGAGTCCGGCATCCTTGATGGCCTCTTCAGCTGCAGCAATACCGTAGTGGATAAAAGCATCCATTTTGCGGGCCTCTTTGGCCAGCATGTATTGAGTGACATCAAAACTTTTTACCGATCCCCCAAAACGGGTGGAAAACACGCTGGTATCAAAGTGGGTAATGGTCTTGATACCGCTGTTACCCGCCAGTATGTTTTCCCAGGATGCGGCCACATCCAGCCCGACAGGGGAGACCATGCCAAGCCCGGTAACCACTACACGCCGTTTAGACAAATCCGGAACCTCCTGACGCAAATCCAATATTATCGCTGCACCGCAACGCAAAAGGCCGCGATTACCACTAACTGGTAATGCGGCCCGGCAAACCCGAGATAATCAGGCTTGATGCGCTTTAACGTAATCAACGGCCTGTTGGACTGTGGTGATATTCTCGGCCTCCTCGTCTGGAATTTCGGTATCGAACTCCTCTTCCAGCGCCATCACCAGCTCTACTGTATCGAGTGAGTCTGCGCCCAGGTCGTCCACAAAAGAGGCATTTTCTGTTACTTCCTCTTCCTTGACCCCAAGTTGTTCTGCGACGATCTTTTTGACGCGATCTTCGATAGTACTCATGCGAATTTATCCTCTTGATATGTTTTCAGGCAGCTTAGTTTTCGCTGCGCCGGGTATTGTATTGCAAACTTTTACCAGTTACCAGCAAGACAAGTCAGTGTCCATGACATATATCCAACACAAGCCGGTCAAGCCATATACATGCCACCATTGATGTGCAATGTCTCACCGGTGATATAGCCAGCTCCCGGTGATGCCAGAAAAAAGACTGCAGCAGCAATCTCCTCCACCTGGCCCAGCCTGTTCAGCGGGATCTGCTTCAGCAATGCCTGTTTGTGTTCATCCGGCAGATCGCGGGTCATATCCGTGTCAATGAAGCCAGGTGCAACCGTATTCACCGTGATACCACGGCCACCGGTCTCTCTAGCCAGCGCCCTGGTGAATCCCATTACGCCGGCCTTTGCCGCTGCATAGTTGGTCTGTCCGGCATTACCCATGCTGCCAACCACCGAAGCAATATTGATGATACGCCCTTTGCGCGCCCGGCTCATGCTGCGCAGACAGGCGCGAGAGAGACGAAAAACAGAGCTGAGATTGGTGTCGATAATATCTTGCCACTCATCATCTTTCATTCGCATCAATAGATTGTCCCGGGTAATGCCGGCATTATTGACCAGCACTGACGGCATATCGAATGCCTGTTTCATTTCAGACAACACCGCATCGATCGACTCCTGGTCGGTCACGTTCATCACCAACCCACAACCTTTGATGCCGTTGGCCGCCAGGTTCTCGCTAATCCGGGCGGCACCAGCATCGCTGGTGGCGGTTCCGACAACCGTTGCTCCAGCTTTTCCCAGCACTTCGGCAATCGCCTTGCCAATTCCCCGTGTGGCGCCTGTTACCAGCGCTATCTCATTTTTCAATGGCATTTTGCAGACTATCCTCATCAAAAACAGGAAAAACGGTCATATCCCGGGCAATGCGCCTGTTCAAACCGGCCAGGACTTTCCCCGGCCCGCACTCTACAACGGTATCAAAACCCTGTGCGGAAATAATTTCTATGGTTTCCACCCAGCGAACAGGACAGTATAGCTGGCGCACCAGAGCATCCCGGATTGCCTCCGGGTTTGTTTCAACCCTGACGTCAACATTGTTTACTACCGGGATCACCGGAGCAGAAACAGTAATCGTGGATAACCGTTGTTCCAGCCGCCTGGCGGCTTCCCGCATCAGCGCACAATGTGAAGGTACGCTGACGGGCAGCAAAATCGCACGCCCGGCTCCCCCTGCCTTCACCAGTTCAACCGCACGCTGCACTGCAGCAGCCGTTCCGGCGATAACCACCTGGCCCGGTGAGTTGAAATTCACTGCAGCCACCTCCTCACCCTGCGCCGACTGCCCGCAAATGGCAATGACCCGGGAGTCATCCAGCCCCAGGATTGCCGCCATGGCACCTTCACCCGGCGCAACAGCATCCTGCATATAGCGACCCCGGTCCGCCACCAGACCAATGGCTTCGGAATAGGTAAGGGCACCGGCACAGACCAGCGCCGTGTATTCGCCCAGACTGTGTCCAGCCATGATTGCCGGGGATTCACCCCCTTTCTGCTGCCAGACCCGCCACACGGCTACGCCTGCGGCAAGCATTGCCGGTTGTGTGCTGCAGGTGGTATTGAGCTCCGCTTCCGGCCCATGCTGGGCTAGTTGCCACAAATCAAAACCCAGTACTTCTGAAGCCTCGGCGAAAGTTTCCACTACCAGCGAGTGGCGCCGGCCCAGTTCAGCAAGCATCCCCACAGATTGGGAACCTTGACCGGGAAAGAGAAAAGCTATTGACATCAGTTTGTTCCCTTTGCTACATATATCATACACTACTCAGAAAATTGTGAATTATTGCAGTAACTGCTTGAATTGCCCCCGAGATTCGCCGGTTCAAGGCGAAAAACGTGGGTTTATACGGGTAAATGACCATTTTTTAACGCAGAAATAGCGCGCGGATTTTAGGGGCAAGCTGAGTAGTTACCATACATTAGTAGATCAGAAGAGCCGAGCCCCAGGTGAAACCACCGCCAAAGGCTTCCAGCATTACCGTATCCCCCCGTTTTATCCGGCCATCGCGCACCGCTTCATCAAAGGCGAGCGGGATGGATGCGGCAGAGGTATTACCATGTTTATTAACCGTAACCACCACATGTTCCATGGGCATTTTCAGCTTTTTTGCAGTAGCGGTGATAATCCGGATATTGGCCTGATGGGGAACCAGCCAGTCAATGTCACTTTTTCCCATACCATTTGCGGCCAGTGTTTCATCAACGATACGCCCCAGCGTGTTGACCGCCATCTTGAACACCTCATTGCCACGCATTTTAATATGGCCACGGCCATTATCCAGATCAGCGCATCCCTGAGAGATCCCTGTCGGGACAGTAAGCAAATCCTTGTAAAATCCGTCAGCATGCAGATGCGTGGACAGAATACCCGGCTTGTTACTACTCTCCAGAACCATCGCCCCGGCGCCATCACCGAACAGCACGCAGGTAGCACGATCACTCCAGTCAGTAATACGTGATAGCGTTTCCGCTCCGACGACGAGTGCATAACGGGTTTCACCACTACATAAAAATTTGTCCGCCACACCCAGCGCATAGACAAAACCGGTACAGACCGCCTGAATGTCAAAGGCAGGGCAGCCATGGATATTGAGACGCTCCTGTAGCAGGCAGGCAGTGCTGGGGAAGATTCGATCAGGAGTAGTGGTCGCCACGATAATCAAATCGATTTGGTCTTTGTCGATACCCGCCGCAGCAATCGCCTTTCTGGCGGCATGCTCAGCCAGGTCGCAGGTGGTTTCCCCATCCGCCGCAATGCGGCGCTCCTTGATTCCGGTGCGGTCGGTAATCCACTCATCCGTGGTATCGACCATATTCTCCAAATCACGATTGGTAAGGATTTTTTCCGGCAGATAGCTTCCGGTACCGACGATATATGAATAATTCAATTTGGTTATCCCTGTTCCCCTGCATGCGGCTCAACCAACAGGGTTTCCAGGCGGGCGGCTATTTTCTCCGGCACCCCTTTCTCCACCTCCAGCACCGCTTCACGAATCGCATTGGTAAACGAAAAACAATCCGCACTGCCGTGACTCTTGATTACAATATTCCGCAACCCCACCAGACTGGCGCCATTATAAGTCCGATGATCAATCCTGGCACGCAGCCTCTTCATCACCGGCATGGCAATCAAGGCCGACAATTTGGTAAAGGGATTGCGCTGAAACTCCTGACGCATAAAATAGGCAATTAGTTTGCCCACGCCTTCGGTGGTTTTTAGCATGACGTTGCCGACAAAACCATCGCAAACCACCACGTCAGCACTGCCTTTGAAAATATCATCTCCCTCGACGAAACCGATGTAGTTCAGGCCGCTGCCAGCAAGCAAACGCCCCGCTTCCTTGACCGCCTCGTTACCCTTGATCTCTTCTTCACCAATGTTGAGCAAACCAACCGTTGGTGCTGAAACACCATCCACAGCACTGGTCAACTCGGAACCCATCACCGCAAACTGAAACAGATGCTCAGAACTCAGGTCGACGTTGGCCCCCAGATCAAGCACATGTACATGCCCTTTCAGGGTGGGCAAGGCGGTACAGATAGCGGGCCGGTCAACTCCAGGCAGCGTTTTCAGAACGAAACGCGCGGTGGCCATCAAGGCACCGGTATTTCCCGCGCTGACGCAGGCCTGCGCCTCCCCCTCTTTCACCAGATTGATCGCGATGCGCATCGATGAATCTTTTTTATTGCGGAGAGCGTGCGAAGCAAGATCGCTCATTTCAACCTGCTGTGAGGCATGGGTTATCTGCAAGCGCCCACCAAGGCTTGCTTTATATTGACCAATCACTTCGGTCAATATCTGTTCATCACCAACCAGATTGATTGAGAGATGCCCGATCTCCTTGAGAAGCTCCAGGGCTGCCGGGACGGTTACAGCCGGACCAAAATCCCCACCCATCGCATCTATGGCAACTGTGCAGCTCTGTCCCATCAAATTCGTGATTGCCCGTCGTTACTTACAATAAACTGCCGCTTGAAACAGATACGCCCCGTGACAGGGGCGTATCTGTTCTCCTCCAATACTCCGGAATAACCACTTTCCGGAGCACCCTAAAGAGTTCAATCATTCGTTACTGGCACCAATGACTTTACGTCCTCGATAGTAACCATCAGCAGTAACGTGATGGCGCAAGTGAGTCTCACCACTGACTGAGTCGGTGGAAAGCGCCGGATTCGTCAACGCATCGTGCGCGCGGCGCATACCGCGCCTGGAAGGGGATTTTTTACTTTTCTGTACAGCCATGACCTGTTACTCCTCTAGTTCAATGTTTATTTCGCGTCAAAGCAGCCAACACAGAAAAAGGGGTTGTTCTGTCGCTTTCCGCTTGTTCATTCACTACCGCAGAATCAATCTGAACCAGGCACTCTGTCGGGGAATGCAGTGCCGCCATGGGTAACGCTAACAGCAATTCATCCTCAATGACAGCGAGCAAATCCACCTCCACCTGCTCAATCCACAGCGGTTCGAACTCCTCCGGCAACCGGGATTCTTCTTCCTTGTTACGTACGAACCCAAATAAAAACCGGGTATCAACAGGCAGATCCATCGGATTCATGCAACGTTGGCACACCACGGTAAATTCACCGGCCAGGCTGCCACGCAGGTAGTACACCCCCTGCTCCTCTCCGAACTGTAGAGACACATCAACCCATCCTTCCGTCTGGCGAACAGAAGAACCCAAGCGCTTAAAAACGGACTCTTTTATCCGCCCAGCATGAGATTCTCCCGCCATAGCCAAACGATAAAGATCCACAGTTTGCGGCAAGCCGGACAACATAAGCCGAACATTGTAGAATCAAACGGATTGGCTGTAAAGGAAACAGGTGGCCACGGAAGGAGTCCCTATAGTAAAATCGTCACACGTTATAACCTCAATGGTAGAGGAACCTTTGCCCTGGCCTCTTGTCTCTGATGAACAGGACAAGGCTGGTATTCTTGCCGCTCAAGTATCATTTACGGACAGACGTATGATTAAAACAACTTTGCTGGTGGTCATTGTTACCTCTCTGGTGGCAGTAATTTTGACCTCATGCGGTGGCGCATACGCGGCTCCAGCTACTGCCACGCTTGTCTATTCGGGTAATCTTGATGGGGAACTGGAGCCCTGCGGCTGTTCCGAAGCCGGGGATCTGGGTGGCATTCTGCGGCGTGCCAGCAAGCTCGATGAGCTGCGCAAGCAACAGCCTGCATTGTTTCTGATCTCTTCCGGCAGTCTCCTTGCCAATGCATCACCCCGGGATCGGCTGAAAAGCGAGTATATCCTTAAAGGGATAGCCGCGATGAATTATGACGCTATCGGCCTGCAGTGGCGTGATCTGGCCTACGGTGTTGATTTTCTCAACACCACCATCCCGCTTCCCTGGACTGTAACCAATTGGGAAAAACAAAGGGTATTCCCTCCGCAACGCAATATTAAGCATGGGGATGTTGAACTGGCCTTTTTCAGCTGGCTGGATCCGGGTAGTTCTCCTTTTCAGCAAATGAAGGGGAATCATAACCCTGCAATCAACAATGCAGATCGCCTGCAAACAGCTCTGCAGAAAGCAAATCAAAAAGGATTGGTTACGGTATTGACCACCAGCCTGACCCTGGATCAGGCAGAGAAGCTGGTTGCGCTCGATAATATTGACATCCTTGTCATCAAATCGGCATACGAGAAATACGGCAAACCCGTCCTGGAGGGCAAAACCCTGGTACTGCAACCGGGATCCCGGGGCATGCGGCTGGGGCGGGTTGATCTAAAAATCGATAAAAAAGGAAATATTACTTCTTGGCAACATGACGTTATTCCGCTGCCGGAAAGCATTCCTGATGCCCCTTCCCTGAAGGCGTGGTATGACGAATACAATACCAAGGTAAAGGCTGCCTATCTGGCCAGTTCCGAACAGAGAAAGCTGCAGCAGTCTGGACAGAGTCCCTATACCGGTAGTGAAGCCTGCCAAAGCTGCCATGAAAAACCCGGCAAAATCTGGAGTGAAAGCCTGCACGCACGCGCATTTGAGCGGCTGGAAGAAGTCGGCAAATCCTTCGATCCGGATTGTATCATTTGCCACACGGTAGGCTTTGAGCAACCCGGTGGTTACATCGATGCCCGATTAACCACGCATCTGCTCAATGTTCAATGCGAGTCCTGTCATGGCGCAGGCAAGGCGCATACGGACTCACTGGGGGGAAAACCGACACCAAATGCCGGCTGGACGAAAGAGAAAATCTGCGACCAGTGCCACACCCAACCCCATAGCCCGGATTTTGATTTTGACAGTTACTGGGCGCATATCGCCCATTAGGGGGGATGTAAACTGCACGTTTTTTCTTGTGCTTAAGCCATCTGAACCGTCACACATTCTTGCGCATACCCATTTTCCAACTGTGTGCCAGATAGTTGGATTTAGTCACCCCCTCGCCTCCAGACGAACTTTGCTGTTCGCATTTGGAACGCGGATGTAATCTACCAACTCCTGAATGTGTTCCGGTGGTGCTGCTGTAACCCTGGCCACCAGACCGGCAACGGTAAAATTGAGCACTGCTCCTACCGCACCAAAGGCGTTGGGTGAAATGCCGAAGAACCAGTTTTCTTCCATACTACCCAGAAAAGAGGTGCCGGGAATAAACATGATACCTTTGTGCTGAAATACGTACAGCAGGGTAACGCCAAGACCTGTCAGCATTCCGGCAATTGCCCCTGCCTTGTTCATCCGCCGGGAAAAAATTCCCATCATCAACGCCGGAAACAGGGAGGATGCTGCAAGCCCAAAAGCAATAGCGACCGTGCCGGCTGCAAAATCCGGTGGGTGCAAACCGAAATAACCGGCCACAATGACTGCACAGCCCATAGTGATACGACTGGCCAGCAACTCGTATTTCTCCGAAATATTGGGTGTAAACACTCCTTTGAGCAGATCATGAGAGATAGATGAGGCAATGGCCAGCAGCAATCCTGCTGCGGTTGACAGCGCTGCGGCAAGTCCTCCCGCCGCAACCAGGGCGATTACCCAATCGGGCAGTTTGGCGATCTCCGGATTGGCAAGCACCATGATGTCCCGATCCACCTTGACCATTTCGTTTTTTTGTTCATCCGCGACATACTGGATCCTGCCGTCACCGTTTTTGTCCTCGAACTGCAGCAGCCCCGTCCTCTCCCAGTTTTCAAACCACTCGGGGCGTTCATCGTAGACCAGATTGACACCAGGTTCAGGTTGAATCGTTGTAATCAAATTAAGGCGCGCCATGGCACCAACTGCTGGGGCCACAGTGTATAGTATGGCAATGAACACCAGCGCCCAACCGGCCGAACTGCGCGCACCTTTTACACTGGGCACGGTGAAAAAACGGGTGATAACATGTGGCAGCCCGGCCGTTCCAATCATCAGCGACAACGTGTAGACAAACATGTTCAACTTGCTTCCCATTACCGCTGTCGTGTATTCCTTGAAGCCGAGGTCGGTGACAATCAGATCCAGTTTATCCAGCAGATAGCTCCCGTCCGCCATTTTCCCACCCAGGCCCAGCTGGGGAAAAGGGTTGCCGGTCAGACTCAGAGAAATGAAAATGGCCGGAACAGTATAGGCAAAAATCAACACACAGTACTGCGCAATCTGGGTATAGGTGATTCCCTTCATACCACCGAGGACAGCATAGAAAAACACGATACCCATGCCGACATAGAGACCATGTTCGAAATCCATCTCCAGGAAGCGGGAGAAGGCCACACCAATCCCTTTCATCTGACCGATGACATAGGTCAGGGATGCCAGAATCAAACAGATGACTGCGACAATTCGGGCAGTCCTGGAGTAGAAACGATCGGCGATGAACTCCGGCACGGTGAATTTTCCGTATTTACGCAGGTAGGGTGCCAGTAACATCGCCAGCAGCACATAACCCCCGGTCCAGCCCATCAGAAACACCGAAGCACCGTAACCATTGAAAGCAATCAGTCCCGCCATGGAGATAAATGACGCGGCGGACATCCAGTCAGCTGCGGTGGCCATGCCGTTGAGAACCGGGTGTATTCCCTTGCCGGCGACATAGAACTCACCTGTATTTTCAGCGCGTGCCCAGATAGCAATAACGATGTAAAGCGCGAATGTCAAACCAACGACGATATAAGTTATTAGCTGAAGATCCATGACAGAGTTCTTTTAGGGGGATATTCTGGGTAATTATATAATTTTTATGCGAAATTTGGTTTCTGCCGGGAGTTTTTCACCAAGATGTCGTTTGTCGCCAAACAGGGAACAACCCCGTACAGAAAGCAAGATCCAGGAGAATGACCGGAGCCTACTCCTCATGCACATTAAATTTGCGGTCCAGCGCATTCATCCGCCAGGCATAGAAAAAAATCAGCAGCACAAAAGTATAAATCGAACCCTGCTGGGCAAACCAGAACCCCAACTTGTATCCCCCAAGTCTTATGTTGTTCAGCGGTTCCACCAGAATAATTCCAAACAGATAGGAAACGATGAACCAGATAGTCAGGCAGAACAGTACCAATAGAACGTTGGCTTTCCAGTATGCAGAATTGTCAGACATAAGCTATTCCCTTGTTTGTTTTGTTATAAACCGGCCGGTTTAATTGCCACAGGAGGCGGAAAAATAGCGATACTCTTGTTTCCAGCTTCATAGTCGTTACCTGCTACGGCATCCATACCCTAGGAGTCTGTCGGATTTGGGAATAATCTACTGCGCTGATGGGAGAGCGGCCAAAATATCCCCGGTTTTTCGTTAAATAGCCCCACTATTCGCCTCAAAACCGGAAATATTTTGACTCGTTCTCCCACCAGCTCGCTAC
>JAJRUY010000165.1 GCA_024277555.1 Gammaproteobacteria bacterium
GGCCAGATTCTTGGCCAGGGACATGCCACCAGCAATGGCGCTACCGTGTTTTAGCGCCTTTTTCAGTACGTTTGCCTGTTTGCGAGCCGGTGTCACCAGTGTCAGCTTTCCCAAGGGTTTTTTGGGGCGGTTCTTTTTGCTCTTGCACTGGTCGAAATAATAAAGCTGTTCTTCCGCAGCAATTACCAGATCGCGGGTGGCAGCATATAGCTCACTGTTTTCCTGGAGTTCTTCCGGCATCAGCAGGGCGCAGTCCCTGGCGGCATTTTTGTCGAGCAGGGCGATTGCTGTGCCCATGGCAGAGGCCAGTTTCCTGCCGTCAAAGGATTTCATCTCGCCAAGACTCAGCAGCAATACTCTTTCTGCCTTGAAACCGGGGACGCCATAGAGCATTAGCGTGGGTGCGGATTTTTCTCCCAGATCACCCTTTTTCAGGGCAGCTTGGATGGATTTTTTGGCTGTTGCTGGAAGGCCGCTGACGCTTGCTCCGGGCTGTTTGCCATCAAATACTCCCAGTATCAGGCATTGGGTGGCAATGTTTTCTGCTGCTGTGGTTTTTGTCAGATAGCGCATGGGGTTCCAAAATGGTTGTGAAAGATATGGTTAGGGATTCTACCTGCAATTTTGTTGTTTCGCATGATCCGGATGATGGCAGACTGGCCGCGAAAGTCAGCGAGGACAGAACACCGGGTCAAAGGATTCAGGTAGAATTCGTGCTTGCCTTGCTTCGCAATCACAAAGAGTGGCTATTGTTGTTTTCCATTATTGACAGAATGCTCATCCGGGAGGTGCTAAAGACCTTGCTGGTGATTTTGAGCGTGCTGTTGTTGCTGATTCTTGCCAATACCATGGTGCGGTTGCTGGGGCAGGTGGCGGCGGGATCCATCAGCATGAAAGTGATGGGGGTGCTGGTGGGGCTCAATATAGTGAAGCTGACTGGTTTTATCCTTCCTCCGGCGTTTTTCTTTTCTGTCCTGTGGGTGCTGGGGCGCATGTACAGGGACAGTGAAATGGCAGCCTTCAATGCTGCGGGCGTGGGTCTGGCGCGCCTGTACAGAACTTTTTTCCTGGCGGCTGTCCCCCTAGCGCTATTGGTGGCGGCGCTGGTTTTTGGTGTATTTCCACAGGCGCGAGCCTATGCCGATGTGCTGCAGTTGCAGGAAAAAAAGCAGTTCAGGATAGGCGGCCTGAAGCCGGGCGCGTTCAATGAGTTCAGCAAAGGGAGGTTTGTGATCTATGTAGGGCGCGCTGATGAGGCTGGTCATGGCCTGCAAGATGTATTTGTGCGCTATGTGCAGGATGGAAAGCCGGGAGTTCTGGTAGCGGGCAGGGCGACTGTGGCGAAAGTGGATGAAGCGCCCGGGCAGTTTCTGATACTGGAAGAAGGGTATCGCTATCAGGGGGTTCCGGGAAAGACGGACTTTTCTGTCGCCAGTTTTAAGCGCTATGGAATATTGCTGCCGGAGGTGGCCGCAGATTCCCTGAGTGTATCAAGAGCTTCATTGCCCACAGCTGTTTTGCTGGCTAGTAATGATCCCAAACTCAAGGCGGAGTTGCAGGGTCGCCTCGCCGCTCCCCTGTCCGTGTTTGCATTGATGCTGTTGAGCGTGCCCCTGGCGCGATCCCTGCCGCGCCAGGGTGTGTATGGGCGCCTGACCCTGGCGGTTGTGATTTATGCCATCTATATGAATCTGATCAAGCTGGCAGAAAAATGGATGGCCAATGGCGTCACCCCTGAATGGCTGGGAGTATGGTGGGTGCCCGCCCTGACAGCGCTGCTGGCGGTGATTATTGTCAGGCTGGATGCCCTCGCCTATGCACCATTCTGGCGGCGCTGGAAAGGGCGGCGCTTGTGAGGCTGATCGATCGGTATATTGCGGTGACGGTTATCAAGGCAACCTTGATGACCTTGTTGGCTCTTACTGTGTTGGCGTTTGTCCTGACACTGGTGGAAGAAATAGGGGACGTGGGCAAAGGCGATTACAGCAGCTGGAATGCCATGGTGGTTGCGGCTTGCTCCACACCGCGCTTCATCTACGAGTCCTTTCCCGTGGCAGCCCTGATCGGCGCTCTGCTTGGACTCGGCGGCCTGGCTGCTTCGGGTGAATTGATCGCCATGCGTGCAGCCGGCATGTCGTCCCGCCAGATTCTGTTTGCAGTGATCAAGGCCGGGGTGCTGCTGATGTTGTTGGTAGTGGTTGTAGGCGATGGTATTGGCCCGGTCACAGAGCAATATGGCAACCAGTTGAAACTGGAAAGGCAGAAGAAACAGATCACTTTCAGTTCACGCAACGGCTTCTGGGCCAAGGATGGGAATACTATCGTCAACATCCGCCAGGTCAGTGTTGCCGGAGAACTGCGGGATGTGACGATTTATGAGTTTTCTGCGGATCAGAAGTTGCAGGCCATTACCCGTGCGGCAAGCGGGCAATACAATTTTGGCCGCTGGGTGTTGGGTAACGTGCGCCAAAGCAGACTGGATGAAATGCAGGTTCATAGCCGTCGACTGCAATGGCTGGCCTGGGATTCCATGGTGGATCCGTCGGTGCTTAGTGGCGCGCTGATCAACCCATTGATGCTGCCTGCCTGGGATCTGTGGGAGCAGATTCAGAACCTGAAGATCCGTGGTCAGAATGCGATCAGCTATGAAGTTACCTTCTGGGGAAAAATTGCCATTCCCCTGACAATGATTGCGATGCTGATTCTGGCCGTCCCCATGGTGATGTCCGGCAACCGCACCACCTCTGCCGGGCAAAGAGTCTTTGCCGGCGCAATGCTGGGAACCCTGCTCTACCTTTTCAGTCGGGGATTTTCTTTTCTGGTGCTGGTGCTGGAGCTGCCGGCCATAAGCGTCATGCTGTTCCCTCTGGCAGTTATTCTGTTGCTGATCTTGTGGCTGAAGCATTTTGCTGCCAGAGGCTAACCCGCATTTCTCACCGGGCTGGAAGCCCGTTATGGAAAGGGTCGATGATTCAGCCTGTCCTGTTCGGGTTTGTGCCCGATCCGGTGGCGCATTTTGTTCGATCCTCCTCAAACCATAGCTACAGCTATGCTTTTCGGACGATCGAACAAACTGCTTTGCCAGATCGACCGGAATTCCCGAACCCCAGTGAGAAATGTGGGCTAAAATTCTCATGTGATGCAGGGACAATAATTCTGCATTTTGTGGGATAATCACAGGCCAAATAACCATAAATGAAGAAAGTCTGACTGGCATGCATATCGGGATACCCAAAGAGACACGAGCTGGTGAGGCTCGGGTCGCGATTACACCGGAGATTGTGAAAAAGCTCCTGGGCAAAGGTTTTTCCATAAAAGTAGAGAAGGATGCGGGACTGGCCGCCGGCTTCCATAATGATGATTATGTTGCCGCCGGGGCGGAGCTGGTGGATCGCTCACAGGCTCTGGCGGCGGACATCGTGGCCAAGGTGCGCAAGCCGGACAGCGAAGAAATTGCCGCCATGCGCGAAGGCGCGCTGTTTGTCGGCCATATCGAAACCTGCGAAGACGATGGCACCTTGCAGGCCATGTTTGCAAAGCATATCCGTCCCCTGGCGATGGAGCGCATTCCCCGCATCTCCCGGGCGCAGTCCATGGACGCCTTGTCTTCCCAAAGCAATATTGCCGGATACCGGGCGGTAATCGAGGCGGCTGCGCGCTATGGCCGCTTCTTCCCGCTGATGATGACGTCGGCAGGTTCAGCCAAGCCCGCCCGGGTAGTGATTCTGGGCGTGGGAGTTGCCGGGCTGCAGGCTATTGCCACCGCCCGCCGTCTGGGTGGTGATGTATATGCCTATGATCTTCGTTCAGAAACCCGCGAGCAGATCGAATCCCTGGGAGCCAAACCCATTGATCTGGATATCGGTGAGGAAGGATCGGGCGAGGGCGGCTACGCCAAGGAGCTGTCAGATGAAGCCAAGGCGCGCCAGCAGGAGCTGCTGGCGGATGAACTGGCCAGGGCGCATGTCATTATCACCACCGCCCTGATTCCCTGCCGGCCAGCGCCGGTGCTGGTGACCGAAGATGTAGTAAAGCGCATGCGCGAGGGCTCGGTGATCGTGGATCTCGCTGCCGCCAATGGCGGGAACTGCCCACTCACCGAGGCAGACAAGATCGTGAAAAAGCATGGTGTGACATTGATCGGCCATACCAATTATCCCTCCATGATGGCTGGCGACGCCAGTTCGTTCTACGCCCACAATATTGCCAACCTGCTTTCCATCATGGTCGAGGAAAGCGATGCTGGTCTAAGCTTCAAAGATTTTGCTGAAGACGAAATTACGGCTGCCGCCCTGATTACCCCGGAAAACTGAGGAATATAAAAATGCCAGATACTCTAGTCGCCCTGTATGTTTTCGTGCTGGCCTGTTTTATCGGTTATTTTGTTATCTGGGGGGTGACCCCGGCGTTGCATACTCCCCTGGTGGCGCTTACCAATGCCATATCCGGTATCGTTATTGTTGGCGCCTTGCTGGTTACCGGCGCCGAATCTGCTGGAACGGCGGCGGAGATTATCGGGTTTTTTGCCGTGTTGCTGGCTTCCATCAATGTTTTTGGTGGCTTTCTGGTGACCAACCGCATGCTCGCCATGTTCAAGAAAAAAGATAAAAAATAAAGGATAGGATCATGGAGATTTCTGCAAATACCCAGGCGCTGGCTTATCTGGTTTCGGCCATTCTGTTTATATTCGCCCTCAAGGGACTGACCCATCCCTCTTCTGCGCGCAGAGGCAACTACTATGGCATAGCGGGTATGGCTATCGCTGTTGGCGCTACCCTGCTTGGCAGTGAGGTGCAATCTTACGGCTTCATCATCGCTGGTGTGATTGCTGGTGCTGTTATTGGTTCTGTACTGGCTGCCAAGGTGCAGATGACTGCCATGCCCCAGCTGGTTGCAGCATTACACAGCTTTGTCGGCATGTCGGCAGTGCTGGTGGCTCTGGGAACCTATATGAACAAAGCTCAGGCAGGGCTGCTCAACCCTGTTCTCATGGGGGAGTTGTCGGCGGGCATTGTCATCGGCGCCATTACCTTCTCCGGATCAGTTATCGCTTTTGGAAAGCTCCAGGGAGTGATCTCCGGCGCGCCAGTTATCTTCAAGGGTCAGCATCTGCTTAATGCTCTGCTGGCTGCGCTTACAGTTGCCCTGGCGGTATATTTTGGTCTTACAGAAAGCGTCTGGGCGCTGGTGTTGATGACCATACTGGCTTTCGTGCTGGGCTTTACTCTGATCATTCCCATCGGCGGCGCAGACATGCCCGTGATCATTTCCATGCTTAACAGCTATTCCGGCTGGGCAGCGACAGCGACGGGTTTTACTCTGGGAAACAACCTGCTCATTATTGTTGGCGCCCTGGTGGGTTTTTCCGGTGCTATTTTGTCCTACATCATGTGCCGCGCCATGAACCGCTCCATCATCAATGTGGTGTTCGGTGGCTTTGGTGGTGGCGGGTCTGAAGCCAGCACCAGTGCCGTGGCTCAAGCGGCAGAGAAGGGAGTGAAAGCTGCGTCTGTGGAAGATGCCATATACTGGATGGAAGATGCTAACCGGGTCATTATCGTCCCCGGATACGGTATGGCAGTGGCTCAGGCGCAACATGCCCTGAAGGAGCTGCTGGAACTGCTGGAAAAACGGGGTGTGGAAGTAAAATTTGCCATTCATCCGGTGGCCGGGCGTATGCCTGGACACATGAACGTATTGCTGGCAGAAGCCGATATTCCCTATGACCATGTGCTGGAAATGGATGAAATCAATCCGGAATTTGCGACCACGGATGTAGCGTTGGTGGTTGGTGCAAATGATGTTACCAACCCGGCGGCCAAGACTGACCCTTCGAGTCCTATTTACGGCATGCCGATTCTGGATGTGGCCAAGGCGCATAATGTGTATGTGATCAAGCGCTCCATGCGTCCTGGATACTCCGGGGTGGAGAACCTGCTCTATTATCAGGACAATTGCTCACTGATTTTTGGTGACGCCAAGGATGTGTGCGAGGGGATGGTCACGGCGCTCAAGGGCGGAGGGCATTGAGCGAGCCAAGTTTTTTGGAAATGGCAGGTTGATCATCATGATCGACAAGGATTCCCTTGACATAAGTCAAGTGGCAGTAGAATCAGCTTGATTTGTATCAAGTGTTTCTGTATATAATTGTTTATGTAAAAAGAATGTGTCTCGTACAATGATTGGTAGCAGCCATATAACAACAAGCAGGTTGCAAAAGTATAATAGTGAGGAGGAATGCCGTGAGGTGGCCGTGGCTCTTTACCCGCCAGCCGGGAAAAGAGGTCTGTTGACAGGGAGTCGCAGCATCGCATGGATCTGGAGGAGAACACAGTCGTACCCGGGCCGGAACAGGTGGAAATTCTGGCGCGAGCCTGGGTAAAAGAACTGTATATTGGATTCTATGACCGGCGGTTTGCCGGTTTTTTTTGCCTGCAGGTGCTGATCACAGCTCTTTTTGTCACCGCATCCAGCACGGGCTCGTAATAGCGCTTGCACTTGAGTGCATGGGTGTCCTTCAGGACGCTGATATAGCGCCGGGCCGAGCTGTCAGAAACGCCCAGCGCGAGATGCTTCTCCTTGAGCTTGCGCAATACCTTGACGGCACTCAGACCGGGAAATGCCTGCAACAGATGCACGATGTACTCCCGGTGCTCATCGAGCTTCTTGACCCTGGAGCGATCCGCCTGCCGGTTCGCAATTTCCTCTTCACCCATTTCCAGGTACTTCTTTACCGTATTCATGGAAAGACCCAGTTTCCGGGCAATGGCTCGCTTGGAGAGCCCCTTGCCATTATCGTATAACGCTTTGATCTTATGAATCATTGTCCACCTTACCAATCGTCTGCTCCTGCCTGAAAGATTTGGCAGGAAGGTTATGGCTTCTGGGGCCAAAATGACACCCCGGGTGGGTCAATTTTATTGGCCGCAGGTGGTTCAGTTTAATTGGCCATTAACAATTGAGCTGAAGGACGGAGAATTTCTGTTCCATCAGGGTGATCCGGAAAACAGTTTCTATATCGTTGCCAGGGGACGCCTGGCGCTGGTGAAGGAAAGAAAAAAGACAGGAAGCCTCGTGTTCTGCATGTGCTGGAAGCGGGAGATCTTGTTGGTGAGCTGAGTTTCATCGATGACATGCCGCATACCGCCTCGGTAATGGTGCTGGGGGATACGCCAGTGTTGCGTTTCCGGGCAGAAGATATTCGGCCACCCTGGAAAATTATAAATGGAAAGAGTTTTTCCATGTATTCGACATACAGGAAAGAATCCTTCCAATTGCGTACTGCAGGTGGTTGCCGGGTTCCGTGTAATGAATTTATAAAACAGTGAGTTGCAAATCAGCCCTTTTTTGGCACATGTATTGCTCCTTGAGTTTGTTGTACTCCCCGCCAGATCGGTGGCTTGCTGGTTGCAGGGCGGTGCATCGACAATCGAGGGGATACGGGATTTGTTGACTGGGCTGCACCCATCCATGGAGGGTCATTGCTCTGTCTTGATCCTCAATGGGTCGGGTGCTGGTGAGATTCATAATTTCGGTATAGGGCGTTTTGGCCAGGTTTTTGGAGAATCAGTATGGCGAGTGAAGAATTCGATTTTTCTGCATTGGAGAAACGGCTGGGAGTATCGCGCAGGACATTCCTGAAGTTTTGCACAGGTGTGGCCGCCTCTCTGGGTTTGTCGGGCAGCGCGGCGATGGCGATGGCGAAGGCAGTTGCAGATCCCAAGAGACGCCCGCCTGTCATCTGGCTGCATGGTCAGGAATGCACCGGCCCCTCTGAGGCTCTGTTGCGTTCGGAACAACCCAGCCTGGAACATCTTATTCTCGATCTCATTTCCCTGGATTATCACCAGACACTGGATGCCGGAGCCGGGCATCAGGTAGAGGAGATAAAAAAGAAATCCATGGAGGAGAACAAAGGGAAATATCTGCTCGTCATTGAAGGTGCGATACCCTTAAAAGACAATGGCATCTATTGCAAGATCGCGGGGGAGACCATGATGGATCTCACCCATGAGGCGGCCGAACACGCTGCGGCAATCGTGGCCTATGGTTCTTGCGCCTGCTGGGGGGGCGTACAGGCTGCCGGAATCAATCCCACCGGCGCAACGGGCGCACCCCAGTTTCTCAAGGACAA
>JAJRUY010000166.1 GCA_024277555.1 Gammaproteobacteria bacterium
CAGATGCAGGGCGTAGGGCAGTAGGCTTGCTGACAGGGCAAGAGAGGCTGTTTTTGGCACTGCTCCGGGAATATTGGTTACACAGAAATGCAACACGCCGCATTCTGTGTATATTGGCGCTTTCCAGGTGGCTGGTCTGGTGGTTTCCATGCACCCTCCCTGATCCACGGCGATATCCACGATGACGCTCCCAGGCTGCATGGAGCATACCTGTTCCCGTCTGATGATTTTCGGTGCCTTTGCGCCGGGTATGAGCACCGCGCCGATAAGCAGATCCGCCTGTTGCACATGGCTGGAGAGTGCTTCCTGGTAGGGATAGAGTGCGGTGATATTGCTCGCCATGTTCATCATGGCATCAAGTTTGTGTGGCTGCTTGTCGAATACAACAACTTCCGCCCCCATGCCAGCGGCAAGGCGGGCAGCGTTGCTTCCCGCATTGCCGGCGCCAATGATTACCACCTTGCCCCGCTCCACACCAGGGAGGCCACCGAGCATCAACCCCTTCCCCCCGGACGGGCTATGCAGGTAATGGGTGCCCGTCTGGACGGCGATGCGCCCCGCGATATTGCTCATAGGGGCGAGAATGGGAAGGCCGTGCTGATCCTGTACGGTTTCAAAGGCAATGGCGGTAAGTCCGATGCTACATAGTTTCTGCGTAAGATACGGAAGCGCGGCCAGATGCAAAAAGCTGAACAGTAGATGCTCCTTGTGCAATAGATCCAGCTCATCGTCCACGGGCTCCTTGACCTTGATGATAAGCTGCCCCTTTTCATACACAGCTGCCGCATCAGGCAGCACTTGGGTGCCCGCATGGATATATTCCTGGTCGGAAAAACCGCTGACCTGGCCAGCACCTGCCTGGATATAGACTTCATGTCCGGCATGCACCAGATCTGCTGTTGCATCTGGAATCAGGGCGACCCTGCCTTCGAGGGGCTTGATCTCTTTGGGTATGCCAATTCTCATGTGTTAGGATTTGCCGCATATTCGAATAAACGCTGATTATAGACCAAGGAGTTTTCCTGTGAGTGAAACCAGACATTGCCCGTTACTGATTTTGGGTTCCGGCCCTGCCGGATATACAGCAGCCATCTATGCTGCCCGCGCCAATTTGCATCCTGTACTGATTACCGGCATGGAGCAGGGCGGGCAACTGATGACTACCACCGATGTGGACAACTGGCCCGGCGACAATGAGGGAGTGCAGGGGCCGGATCTCATGGAACGCATGAAGCGCCATGCCGAGCGCTTCGATACCGAGATTATTTTTGACCATATCCACACCGCCGAGCTGACTCGGCAGCCATTCACCCTGACCGGTGATGCGGGCAGCTATACCTGCGATGCCCTGATTATCTGCACCGGCGCATCGGCCCGCTATCTGGGGCTGCCTTCCGAAGAGAAATTCAAGGGCAAGGGCGTATCCGCCTGCGCCACCTGTGACGGCTTTTTCTATCGCAACCAGAAAGTGGCAGTGATCGGCGGTGGAAATGCCGCCGTGGAAGAGGCGCTGTATCTCTCCAACATCGCCTCGGAAGTGATTCTGGTGCATCGCCGTGATGAGCTGCGGGCGGAAAAAATCCTGCAAAAGAAGATTCTGGACAAGGCCGAAAACGGCAACATTACCATCCTGTGGGATAGCACCCTGGAAGAAGTACTGGGTGACAACAGCGGCGTTACCGGCATGCGCGTCCGCAATGTCAAGGATGATTCCACCCAAGATATAGAACTGCAGGGCGTGTTCATCGCCATCGGCCACAGCCCCAACACCAGCCTGTTTGAAGGCCAACTGGAGATGAACAACGGCTACCTGAAAGTAAACAGCGGCACTGAGGGAAATGCTACTGCAACCTCCATTGAAGGTGTTTATGCTGCTGGTGATGTGGCCGATCATGTCTATCAACAGGCAGTCACTTCCGCCGCCAGCGGCTGCATGGCTGCCCTGGATGCCGAGAAATATCTCGACGCCCTGGAGAAGTAATACTTGCTGTTCTCCCTGGATGATACGCAGCCGGGAGAACCTTTTCCCGACCCTTCACTGGCGGAAACAGATCCTGACGGCCTGCTGGCCGTGGGGGGTGATCTATCCGCCGAGCGTATTGTTCAGGCCTACCGCCAGGGAATCTTTCCCTGGTATGGAGAATCACAGCCGATTCTGTGGTGGAGTCCCGATCCGCGCATGGTGCTGTTTCCTGATGAATTGCATGTCAGCCGCAGCTTGGCCAGGGAGATGCGCAAAGGGTGTTTTCAGGTTACTTTTGATCAGGCTTTCGACCGGGTTATCGAGGCATGTGCGCAGTCGCGGCAAGCGGATGACGGCACCTGGCTTACGGCCGAAATGGTCGCCGCCTATCGGTGTTTGCACCGGCAAGGCATTGCGCATTCCGTAGAAGCATGGCAGGAAGGAGTCCTGGTTGGAGGCTTATACGGAAATGCCCTTGGCAGCGTGTTTTTTGGAGAATCCATGTTTGCACGCATTCCGAATGCTTCCAAGGTGGCCTTTGTCTGCCTGGTTCGCAGCCTAGAGCATGTAGGCTTCCGGCTGATCGACTGTCAGGTGCATACCCCGCATTTGCAATCTCTGGGGGCGCGTTTGATCCCTCGGGATGAATTCTTGTCCCTGCTCAATGGCACCGTGAATCATCCGCAGCGCTTTCCGGTGGATATGTCATGCATATGAATCTAGGTTTGAGCCGGGAGCATCCATGCAGCTATCTGCAGCAGAAAATATCCCGTTCCCTGATGGTGATGGATGAAGAGCTGCTTTCCCCCCAGGTCTATGATGCCTTGCTTGCCCAAGGGTTTCGCCGCAGTGGTGAATATGTCTACCGCCCCTGGTGTGATGATTGCAGGCAATGCCATGCAGTGCGGGTTCCTGCAAGGTGCTTTCATCCCGGCCGCAGTCAGCGCCGCTGCCGCAAAGCCAATCAGGATCTGGATGTGGACTGGCGGCCGGGAGAGTTGACGGATGAGCAACATGCACTGTATCTGTTATATCAGGATCATCGCCATGTCGGCAGTTCCATGGCGGGCAGCAGTTTTGCAGAAACCGAACGATTTTTGCTTGCAGGCTGGAGCGACGTGCGTTTTCTGGAGATGCGCCTGGACAGGGAGCTGGTGGCGGTGGCGGTAACTGATTTCCAACCGCAGAGCCTGTCGGCGGTGTACACGTTTTTTCGCCCCGATATGGGCAAGCGTTCATTGGGGAGCTATGCTGTACTGCAACAGATAGCCCAGGCCTGCTGCCTGGGAAAGCGCTGGCTTTACCTGGGGTACTGGATTCCGGATTGCGGCAAAATGTCCTACAAGATCAGATTCCGGCCGATTGAAGTACGCCAGCCTATGCCGGAAATACAGGACGAAAAATGGATTGAGCAATGCTGAATGTCTACCCGTCCAACCGCCTGGAAGATCTGGCACAGTTGCTGGATGCGGTGTTGCATACGCCCAAAGAAAACCTGCTGCAGCCGGATACGGTGCTGGTGCAAAACGGCGGCATGCAGCACTGGCTGAATCTGCAGTTGGCGCAACAGCGCGGCATCAGCATGAATCTGGATTTTCGCCTTCCGGCGAGTTTTTTCTGGCAGATCATCCGCGAGATTCTGGGCAGGGAAGCAGTTCCTGATCTTTCTCCATATTCCCGTGAAGTGTTGTGCTGGCGCCTGTATGCTTTGCTTGCTGATCCCGTTGTCACAGAGCATCCCCTGTGTCGGGAAGCGGATAACTACTGGCAGAATACCAAGGGCGACTCTTGCAGCCTGCGCTTTCAGCTCGCCAGGGAGCTGGCGGATCTGTTCGAACAATACCTGATCTACAGACCAGACTGGATCAGCGCCTGGGGTCGGGGGGCGGCCCCTCACTGGCAAGCTTTTATCTGGCAGCAGCTAGTGGCCGGGGTTCCAGACCATCCGCTCCGATTGTTACGACGGGCGGCGGCACAGATGCCCCGGGCAAGCCACAGGTTGCCGCAGCGCCTGTTTGTTTTTGGCATCAACGCCCTGGCGCCATTGTGGCTGGAATTTCTGGGAAGGGTTGGTGGATTCACCCAGGTGCATTTGTTTCACCTCAACCCCTGTGTCGAATACTGGGGGGATGTGCGCAGTGAAAAGCAACTGAGCCGCTGGCTGGCAAGCGATGATAACAGTCTGGATATCAATCCCCTGCTGGGGAACCTGGGAGCGCAGGGGCGGGAATTTCTTTCCCTGTTGCAGGAACAGCCCACGACAGAATTCCCCGTATTCGACCCGCCATTGAAAGCGGAAGCGCCGGACAGCTTGCTGCACCACCTGCAAATGGATATTTTCAATCTGGAGGATGCCCGCCAGCATCCTCGTGACCTGCATGATGACAGCATCACCCTGGTGTCTGCGCATTCTGCGTTGCGGGAAGTGCAGGCGTTGCACGACTGGCTACTGCATCAATTCAATCAGGATGACAGCCTTGTTCCGGCAGATGTGCTGGTGACCTGTCCGCAAATAGAAGACTATGCCCCGGCGGTACAGGCAGTTTTTGGCGGCATGTGGGAGCAGGCCGATGCACAATCCCCAACGCTTCCCTGTTCCATTGCAGACCGGGCACTACGGGATGAAGAGCCCCTGGTGGCTGCCTTTGCAGAACTGCTGGATCTTCCGGACAGCCGCTTTCAGGTATCCAGGATATTGGGCCTGCTGCGATTGCCTGCAGTGCAGAAACAATTTTCCATTTCTGAAGAGAATCTTCCCGTAATTGAGCGCTGGCTGGAACATGCGGCGGTGCACTGGGGGCTGGACAGCGAGCACAGGCAGCAGGTTCTGGGCACGCAAAGCAGCAGCGATAGCTTTACCTGGAAGCAGGGACTGGAGCGTTTGCTGCTGGGTTTTGCCTGGGGACATGAGCCTGTGGTTCATGCCAGGCGTTTGTTGCTGCCGGATGTGGAGGGAGAAGAAGCGCTGCTGCTGGGACGGCTGCTGCAACTTATCGAAGGGTTGAAGTCCTATGCACACAAGTTGCGTCTTGCGCGCAAGGCATCTGCCTGGCAAATGCTGCTGCTTGAGATGCAGGATTGGCTGTTCGGAGCCAACGCCGAGGAGGAGCAGGCGCAGCAGATTGTCGTCAACGCCATCGACGAACTGGGAGAATACACCCAGACTGCCGGCTTTGATGAAAAAATTCCCCTGTCGGTGATTCGTGATTGGTTGCGGGCAAGTTTTTCCCGCCCCGAACCCGGGCGCCAGTTTCTGCTGGGGCAGGTGAGCTTTTGTTCCATGATCCCCATGCGCAGTGTGCCGTTTCGCATCATCGCCGTGCTGGGGCTGAATAATGGTGACTTCCCCCGCCAGCGCCCACCCCGGGGATTTGATCTGATGGCACAGGAAATCCGGCCCGGAGATCGTTCCCTGCGCGGTGATGACCGCTATCTGTTTCTCGAGACCTTGATTTCCGCCAGGAACAAACTTTATCTGAGCTACCAGGGGAAGGACATCAAAACCAATCTGGTGCGCGAGCCTTCTCTGGTGCTGAAGGAGCTGATGGACTATTTGCAACGGGGTTACGGCTGGTCTTTGACCGGGGATGCTACGGATTTGATACAACTGCCGATGCAGCCTTTCAGTGCGGAGAACTATGCAGAGAAAACCGGCAGGGAAGCGGCTTTTCAATCATTTGATCCCGGCTGGCTGTGTTTGCTGCAAAGCCGGAGCAAAGGAAACCAAGTGAATTTGCCACCTGCCGGGGATGCCGGAAAGGAGTTGCAGTTGGAAACATTGCTGCAATTTTTTTGCCATCCTCCATGTCATTTTGCCCGGCAACAACTGGGGCTGTATCTGGGAAAAGACGAAGCCGCTGGTTCCGAGGACCATGAGCCCTTTGTAGTAAACGATCTGGATCGCTATCTGTTTCAGGAACAACTGGTGCAAAGCCACCTGGAAGGTGGAAATGATCAGGAGATATTGCTTCAGGCAAGGCTGAGTGGCCGGCTGCCGGACACTCCGGTGATCGACGAGGTGCTGGAAGACTGGGCGCAGCAGGCTGGTGAGTTTGCGCAGCAGCTTGCCAACCAGGGTGGAGCCGAACTTGTTGTAGAGCAGGTGCAGATCGAACTGCAGGGGCAAAGCTTGTCGGCAAGCCTTCCTCGGGTCGGTGACGGGCTGCTGTTTTACCGCCTTGCCAATGTGAAAGCAAAAGACGATATGCGCCTGTGGCTGCATCACCTGTTTGCCCAGTGCCTGCCGGAGGCGGTGGGCGGACTGGTTACCCGGGGTATCTTCCGGCATGGAAAAAAAACGGACAAGTTCTGCCAGGTAGTGTTTGCACCAGTGGACGATGCACCAAAAATGCTGCGGCAGCTTCTTGATGTGTGGCGGGAGGGAATGAACCGGCCTCTGCTGTGCGGCGTGGATCTGGGCAAGCAATGGGTAGATGTACTGGCGGACAATCCAGGAAAGTTTGCGTCACTCTGGGCGGATGATTACAGCCAGCGCGGCCCTGGTCATGATCCCTACTATCGCTGGTTCTGGCCGGAAATTCCGGATGTGCAGGAATTGCCGGCAAAGCTTCTGGAGCAGATCTATGTCCCCTTGTACCAACATCGTACGGAAGAGAGCCTGTGAGCATGCAACCCCTGGACATCATCAGCCTGCCATTGCATGGGCGCCAGCTGATTGAGGCCAGCGCCGGTACCGGCAAGACCTTCAGTATTACCCGCATCTATCTGCGCCTGCTGCTGGAAAAGCAACTCGATGTGCGCAATATTCTGGTAATGA
>JAJRUY010000167.1 GCA_024277555.1 Gammaproteobacteria bacterium
CGCACAGGGTAAAACGCTGGCTGCCGAAATCCCGTCTGGCCGCTGATATCTGGATAGAGTTAATTCCTTTCAATGAAACAAAAGGATATGTGAAGCGGGTATTCACCTATGCCGCAATTTATGATCACCGCCTGAATCGCAAGCTTACACGACTGTCGGAACGATTGTTGCCGGTATTGGGAACCGAGGCGGAAAAGACTGCCCAAACAGAAGCCACAGACAGTACAGCCTTATAAGTCCACACTCCGAGCCAGTCAGGAAGCCAGATCGATCTCTGCCTGCTGCACAAAATCCTGCAACAATTCCTGGTCTGCGTCACTGAGTTGGTGAAACTCGCAGCCAAACCGGTAGCTGTTTTGAGAAAGGCGGCGGCAGAACAGAACCTGACAGCGCGTCTGCAACTCCCGATCGGAATTGGGCAGCCAGAAGGCGATATCCACATACACGTCAAAAACCGGGCCGGGTATTTTTTGCTCTTCGGGCATGATCCGGCATTGCGCGCCGGCATCACACAAAAAATCCAGTCCGACTTCCGAGATTTGTTCAATAAGGACTGGCTGGGTATTGGCGCCACGTACGCTCAATTGCGCACGCAATGTTGATTTCACACGGTGTAGTTTATGCTTACAGGCATACATAGCAGCATCCCAATGTTCCAGCTCAGTCCCGAACAGGAGCATGTAATTCAATTTCGACCGGATAGCTTTTCCCGCGTCCGGCTTAATATTTCTGGATCTGTCACCAGTTCGTAGAAACTGTTCCCACTCTTGTTTGAAGGAGTCAGAAGCTTCCCTCCATCCCAGCGTTTGACCATGCTCTGGCGCATGACCTGCCACCGGGTTTTTCCGGAAAGATCAGGGAATCGACCAACATAGTAATGGTCGCCGGTATCTTTTCCGTAGCTGGATGCCTTTACCTTCTTCAGTGCCAGTTCTTCTGTCAGGTGCTGGAATGCAGGCAGATCCAGTTCAATACCGTTTACATTGTAACGGCAGTATTGGTTATCTCCTGAGACGCTGTTGGCAGTTCCTTCGATCTCGATAACTTCCACGCCCCAGGCTCGTTCTTCGCCAAACCCGATAAAATCACGCCCGGTGCAGGAAGAAAGACGATCAGCCCTGTTGATAGCAGGGGAAATGGTTATTTTACGCCCTGCATCAAACAAATAGCAAGGCGCTTCGGCCACATAGGAAATTCCTATACCCAGCTCCAGTTCAGGAAGCTCCATCTGCCGACTTTCCCGGTTTCGCCGCAGAACCAGATCGATAATATCGTAAGCCAGCCCACAGGCTCTTGCCACTACCGGGGTGGGAGATCCGGGTTGATCCAGGATCATGAGAATGACCGCATCACCTTCTACAAATACCTTTTCAGCACCATATTTCTGCAACAGGGTATTGATCGGATCAAACAGGTTCTGACTGAAATAGGCCGCCGGATTCAACCCCTCTCTGAGCATGCTGGCAGTAAGCTCCGTCGAACCGCGCAGATCCGCCTTGAGGATAACATGCCCCTTGACCTCGGGAGTCTCTCCTTCCTGCTGCAGGGAAAACTCCTGCAGCAGCGCATTTGCCCTGGACAATGCCAGATCTTTGGGCTTCTCCAGCAGATTAATCAAATCCATGGCCCGGTACAGCTCCCAGGACAGCTTCAGATCACGCCGCAGGTTGGCATAGCCTTCCAGCATTTTGATCAGCCAGCTTCTGCGCTGGGCCGGTGTAGCCTGTTTTATTTCCCTGCGCGCCATATCCATGCGCTCAACATAGAGATCCAGGTCTGGAATATCCTTGAATTGCTGCAGAATCGGCAGTAATTCCTTCTTGCTGCGTCCGCCAAGCAGGTATTCATAGAGAAGGCGCAGAGCGCCTTTTCGCCCAAGGCTGCGATACAGCTCAGGCACCATGGCGCTGGCAAAAACCATTTCCAGCAGGCTGTTTTTGTGGAAAGTTTTTTCCAGCTCCTGCAGCAAATTGCCCTGGAACCCGCGCCAGCGTTTCTCATCCCAGAAACCGGGCCGCCCCTTGTCCCCATCTCCCCCCAGCAGCCACGTCAGGTTTCCGGGGTCATCGAACCAGCTGTTTTCTACACGCTGGTACTCGGATTGAGACATGATTGCACGCAGGTAGGCTTCCACCTGCGCATATGCAGGAAAGTCCCCTTTGTCGCGGCGCAGCTGCAATGTGTTCAGATCATCGTTCTGATCTCCCGACAGCCGCCGCACCGGGCAGTCTGGCAACCAGTGGCAGAATACGTCCAGCACCAGCCGTTCGAAGCTTCTGAACATATCGGGTTTGATCAGCAGAAAGGGATAGATCTCGACAAAGGATGCTTCATCACTCAGATCACTCAATTGCAGCAAGGGGTTGAACAGCATTTCCTCTGCTACCGGCCACGACAAGGCAAGTACGCTTTTTCGCTGCTTGCGATCTACCAGCTCCATGCTGTGGAGCTGCTCAATGAGTTCACGGCTCACCAGATAGCGCAGCATGGACTGGTGCCGACTGAAACGCCACAGCTTTTCATGCCTGGAAACAGAACCACCCGCGGCAGCCTCACCAATGAGCGAGTCTTCATCGAACTCTTCCCTGTATTCCCGCAATTGCCGATCCACGCTCAGATAGATCTGCTTTACCACCGAAAGAATAAACAGCTGGTACACTTCTCTGCGGGAAGATTTCCTGGCTTTTTGCGCTGTGACGATACTCAGTTTGCTGAACACCTCCTGAAGCTGCCAGGCTGCCGCTTCCTCTTCACCCAGGAGTTCACTGCTCACAGACATATGCAAGCTGCGCATATGCCGGGCCATGCTGGAGCGCGCATTTGCTTCAATGGCTGCTTTAAGCAACGGTTCCAGACGCACATCAATGCGCGCATTATCCGTCCCCCTGGGAAAGGTATCCAGCCGCAGGGATTTCCTTTTCGGGATATTCAGCTCGTCCTGCAACATTGCCGCAGAACGCTTGTCAATGGAACTATCAAGCAATGCCATGCTTTCTCCTCACAGCTTCAGGACAACCTGATCTTCTGCTTCAAAACGGTTCGCCAGGGATTCACCAAGCACAGACAGCCGGGATTCCATTTGGAGGACTTTCCCCTCGCGCACGGCAGCATCAAACATATCATTGAAATCCAGCGCATCATTCGCAGCCTGTTGGATAACGGGCTGGTGCAGCTCCAGCGCCTTTACCGCAGCACCATGCCTTGCTGCAAAATGTACCAGCACATCGTGGATCTCGAACTGCCACAAGGCGGCGTAATCCATCAACAGCTGGCACAGGCGCGTAAACAGTTGTGTATGGCTTTCTTCGCCGTTTTCCTGGTTGGCGGTTGCCGCCTGATAATATACCGCCAGCAATTGCTTTCGTTCTGCCAGCAATTCCTCAATAGCGTGGCGCAGCCCTTCTGAAGCCCCTTCTTTATCCCTTTCATCCAATGTCTCGCTTCTCCAGATTCTGGAACGGTCGCAACAATTTACTCCATACTTATTCGACAGTCTAATTATTGCATCATGGGCACTTGGCCCGCATTTCTCACCAAGCAGATCTCGCTAACAGAAAAACACTGATGCATCATGCTGTTACTGATAAACAGACTATCGTAAGCGGCTTCACTGTATCCTGTTCGGGTTTGTGCCCAATCCGGCTGCACATTTTGCCGGATCGGCCGGAACCCCCAAACCTCGGTGAGAAATCCGGGCTAGCCCGGATGTTTCACCATGACACTAAAATAACAACATAAGATGCTGTTTTTATTAATCATTACATCTACATTAGCAAAGCACAATATGTTACCAGGTGTTCGTTAAGCCCGCCCTTGCACCGATCTTGTTGCCCAGAGACGATTTTTCGAGACACCCTTAATAATATGCGCTGATCAGCAACCGCATCCCTACCACCAGCAGCAACCAGGCAAACCATTTTTTCAGCACCGGTACCGGCAGGCTATGCGCCAGGCGTGCTCCAAAAGGAGCCATCAACACGGCAAAGGCTCCGACAGCTATAACCGCTGGCCAGTACACGAACCCGATGGACGAGGGCATTCCCACACCTTCTCCCATCAGCATGAAGCCCAGAGTTCCGGCAATGGCAATGGGCAGGCCGCAAGCCGCTGAAGTCGCTACCGCCCTGGGCAGTGGCTTGCCCCGCCATACCAGAAAGGGCACGGTCATGGTGCCGCCGCCGATACCCACCAGTCCCGAGACTGCCCCGATCACAGAGCCCATTGAAAAAAAGAATGAAGCACCCTGTCTGCGGGGCTTCCCAGGCCCGGGAGCCAGTCCCGACAACATCTGAAATGCCACAATCAGCAGGAACAACCCGAACACAGTTTTCAGCAGATCGGTACTGAACCAGGATGCCAGCCAGGCGCCGCACAAGGCTCCAAACATCAATCCCGGCGTCAGTTTCAGCACTACAGGCCAGTCTATGGCACCACGCTTGTGATGCGCCAGCAACGAAGAAAGCGCAGTGGGTATGATAATTGCCAAGGAGCTGCCAATGGCGATATGGGACAAAAAAGAAGATTCAAAGTCCTGCAGATGGAACAGAAACAGCAGGCCAGGCACGATTACCAGACCGCCGCCTATGCCCAGCAACCCGGCCAGCACACCAGCCACTGCTCCCAGGACGGCATAAAGGAAGTATTGGAGTTCCACTAGAGAACAACCAGGTTGTCCCGGTGAATCAGTTCCTTCTCATCCATATACCCCAGTATGCGTTCGAAATCATGGCTGGGTTTGCCGGCGATCTTCCGGGCTTCATCCGCAGAATAGTTGATCAGGCCCCGCGCCACTTCCCGGCCATCCGGATCAAGGCAAGCCACCACCTCTCCCCGGGAGAAACAGCCTTCCACCATTGTTACACCCACAGACAATAAACTGGAACCAGATTCCCGCAGCATTTTTACCGCACCAGCATCCAGCATCAGTTTGCCATGCGCCTGAAGCTGCGCCGCCAGCCAGCGCTTGCGTGCTGCATCCGGCTCCTGGGAGGGCACCAGCAATGTACCCAGCCGCTTGCCTTCAGCAATGCCGCGCAAGACACTCTTTTCCCTGCCGGAAGCAATAATGGTTGCGGTTCCCGAGCGCGCCGCCAGCCGTGCAGCCCGCAATTTTGTCAGCATGCCGCCACTACCGATGCTGCCGCCGGTATCGCCTGCAAAGGCATCCAGACGAGGATCATCAACCCGCGCATGTTCAATCAGGCTGGCTTCTGTAGATATGCGCGGATCAGCATCAAACAAGCCCTTCTGGTCTGTCAGCAGCACCAGAAGATCCGCCTCGATGAGATTGGCCACCAGTGCGGCAAGGGTATCGTTGTCGCCAAAACGCAGTTCATCGTTGGCCACCACATCGTTCTCATTCACCACCGGCACCACACCCAAGGCCAACAGGGTCTGTAAAGTGCTGCGGGCATTGAGATAGCGCTTGCGGTTGGAAAGGTCGTCATGGGTGACCAGCACCTGGGCGGTGTGGCGGCCACGGCGCTGGAAGCAGCTCTCCCAGGCCTGCACCAGCCCCATCTGGCCAATGGCAGCAGCCGCCTGCAACTCATGCAGGGTATCGGGGCGGCGGATCCAGTCCATGCGGCACATGCCTTCGGCCACGGCACCAGAGGATACCAGCACCAGTTCATTGCCCTGCTCCAGCCAGTCAGCCATTTGATCCACCCAGCCGCCCAGAGCCTGCCGATCCAGCCCGGTGCCTTCGGCGGTAAGCAAGGCGCTGCCGATCTTGACCACCCAGCGACGGGTTTGGGGAATGTGCTCTCGGGTAATCATCAGGATTGCGTGGGGTCGTAAGGCGCCTCGCTGGCTTCATCCGCAACGCTTTTTTCTTCCACGGCCCGGGTTTCCAGGCATTGCATCAGCGCTTGAGCCAATGCATCCACGCCTTCACCGCTAACAGAGGAAACAGCAAACACCGGCCCTTGCCAGCCCAGCTCCTGAAGCAGCTTTTCCTTGCGCTCCCAGAATTCCTCATCCAGCAACAAATCCTTTTTGGTCAGCACCAGCCAGCGCTCCCTGTCGGCCAGATCGCCACCATATTTTTCTACTTCAGAAACCAGCTGGCGCACTTCTTCTACAGTATTCACGCGCTCATCCATGGGCGCAATATCCACCAGATGCAGCACCAGTCGAGTGCGGGACAAATGCTTGAGAAACTGCAAACCCAGACCAGCGCCTTCCGCCGCACCGGCTATAACGCCGGGGATGTCGGCAATAACAAAGCTGCATCCCTGTCCCATATCCACTACGCCAAGGTTGGGGTACAGGGTAGTAAAAGGATAGTCCGCCACCTTGGGTCGGGCATGGGACATCTTGGCAATCAGGCTGGATTTCCCCGCATTCGGCATCCCCAACAGGCCCACATCCGCAAGTACGATGAGTTCCAGGCAGAGGTTTCGCCTCTCCCCAGGTGTGCCGCTGGTGGCCTGCCGGGGAGCACGGTTGGTGCTGCTCTTGAAGTGAATATTACCCAACCCGTGTTTGCCACCTTGGGCCACCAGCATTTCCTGTCCTTCCGTCAGAATTTCCCCGATGACCTCATCCGTATCCAGATCCCTGACCCGGGTACCCACGGGAACCCGAACATACAGGGAGGCTCCCTTGCGCCCATACATCTGCCGGCTCATGCCGTTCTGCCCCCGTTCCGCACGCAGCAGACGCTTGTGGCGAAAATCCACCAGGGTGTTCAGCCCTTCATCACCCACCAGAAACACATGACCACCATCCCCTCCGTCGCCGCCATCGGGGCCGCCTTTGGGAATGTATTTTTCACGGCGAAAGCTCACGCAACCGTTGCCGCCGTCGCCCGCTTCCACCTTGATGATGGCTTCATCTACGAATCTCATGGGATCATTCTACCGCAAAACAAAAAAGCCCCGCCGGGGTTGGCGGGGCTTGTTGCCTTGATTTCGTTGCTTCTGCAAGTAATCAGGCAGGCACCACGCTCACAAACTGGCGCATTTTTGGGCCTTTCTTTTCAAACTTGACAACGCCTTCATTCAGGGCAAACAGCGTATGATCCCTGCCGCAACCAACGCCAACACCGGCATGTACCCGGGTGCCACGCTGACGAATAATGATACTGCCGGCTTTGATCGCCTGGCCACCATAGATCTTTACGCCAAGACGTTTGGATTCTGAATCGCGGCCGTTTCTGGAACTGCCGCCTGCTTTTTTATGTGCCATGCTCTATTCTCCTCAACCCGCGTTGATGCCGGTGATCTCGAGTTCAGTGTACTGCTGGCGATGTCCCTGACGCTTCAGGTGATGCTTGCGGCGCTTGAACTTGATGATATGTACTTTTTTACCCTTGCCGTGAGATTTCACGGTAGCGGTAACCTTGCCGTCCAGATAGGGCGCACCTACCTGCACATTGTCACCATCTGCAACCATGAGCACTTTGTCCAGCTCAACGCTGGCGCCTTCTTCGGCATTGATTTTTTCAACCTTCAGGGTCATGCCCTCGCTGACGCGATACTGCTTGCCCCCGGTCTGGATTACGGCATACATGTCTGCATGTCTCCGGTAAATAACTAATAATGATTAAACTCGCCCAACAAAAGAGCCAGCAGAAAGACGCGGGATTTTAACCAGATTATCCTCCAAGGTCAAACTCTATTACAGGTTTTACACAAGCTCTTGGCAGAGACGCCTTTTCACTATAGCATCAACATTCCTGTTGCATAGACGAACTCCCACATTTCATGGATCTTTCTGCCATCCGCGACCTTATCACCGACGACCTGCGCGCCACGGATCTGCTGATCATGGATCGGCTGCAGTCTGACGTGGTGCTCATCAACCAGATCGGCCACTATA
>JAJRUY010000168.1 GCA_024277555.1 Gammaproteobacteria bacterium
CCCGCAGCCTTGGCCGCCGCCAGCTCGGTTTCCAGGTCGGCGATACTTTTGACCCGCTTGAATTGCAGGTGGGTTTCGACACTGCTGGCGCCGCCTGCTGACAGGCCGCGCAAGGGCTGCAAGTTGTCCTTGCCGTTGGCCGCGACCCCGACCAGGAACAGGGCGCCATATACCAGCAGTACCACACCCAGGCCTTTCCACAGCTTGCTCCAGCCGCTGGCCTCCACGCTAAGTTGTTGCAGGGCGCCCATGTAGATGGCGGATACGATGAACAACATGCCCCACAGACCCATGGTGATGACTTCCGGCAGGAAACGTTCCAACATGGTGATTGCCAGACCCAGCATCATGACGCCGAACACGGCCTTCACTGCGTCCATCCATCCACCGGCCTTGGGCAACAGCTTTCCAGCAGAAGTGCCAATGGCGATGAGTGGCGCGCCCATGCCCATGGCCATGGCGAACAGGGCTGCGCCGCCCAGCAGGGCATCGCCGGTTTGTCCGATATAGATCAACGCGCCGGCCAGTGGTGGCGCAACGCAGGGGCCGACGATCAGAGCGGAAAGCAGCCCCATCACAGCCACGCCGCCAAGATCCCCACCGCTTTGCTTGTTACTGAGTTCACTCAGCTTGCTTTGCCAGCTGGCGGGCAGTTGCAGTTCGTAGAAACCGAACATGGACAGGGACAGCAACACAAACAGCAGGGCAAAGGCACTGAGAATCCACGGATCCTGGAAGGCTGCCGTAAGATTCAGGCTGGCGCCAAACACCCCGGCCAGCACCCCGACGACGGTATAGGTGAGCGCCATGGCCAGCACATAGACCACCGACAGGGTGAACGCCTTGCGGGTGGTGATGCCGGAGCCCTGTCCGGCAATAATCCCCGAGAGAATGGGAATCATGGGAAAGACACAGGGAGTAAAGGCCAGCAGCAGGCCGATGCCGAAAAAGGTCAGCATGATCAACCAGGTGCTGCTGTTGCCAAGCATGGAGGCAATCTGATCTTGTTCGGATTGCTCTACCGCAGACGTAGCGGGCGCTGATGCGGGAGTAGCAGTTTTTTCAGAAGCTCCGCCGGTTTTCGCCAGGTCGTCTTGTGCAACCGCCGGCAACAGGATCTTGAACTCCTTTTTCTGTGGAGGGTAGCAGATGCCGCGCTCGGCACAGCCCTGGTATTTCAGGGTTACCGTGGCTTCGCTGGAGGCGGTGCTTGTGCGCGCCAGGGGGATGTTCAGATCCAGGCTGCCTTCGAACACGGAAATATCGCCAAAGCTGCCGTCTGGCCGGACGGAATCGGGCTTGATCTTGGCTGGAGGGAACCGCACTTCTCCCAGTGCAACGTCCGTCCCTTCCAGGCTGACGCTTACCTTGTCTGCATATAGATAGGTGCCATCGGCAATTTCCCAGTGGACATTGAGGGTTTTTCCGTCTTTTGTTTCGACAAAGGGTTTGTAGGCCTCGTCCGGAGCAAGGATATCGTCCTCGCCGAAGCCCAGATCATCTCCCAGTGCGCCCAGGACATCCAGGGGGGAAGCGCTGGCGGGGCTGGACTGGGCAGCAGGAGTTGCAGCGACCGGAGCCACTGGTGAAGGGGGCGGTGCAGCCTGGATATTCAGTGGAATGACCACTTTTTGGGTTTGGGGCGGATAACAAATTCCCACATCCGCGCAGCCCTGGGAGCGGGTCTCGAGTTCCAGCGTCTTTGGCGCAATGCCGGTGACGCTGAAAGGCAGTACGATTTCCACCTGCCCACGCAGAATCTCGATATCACCAAAAAACGGGTCTTTCTTTATCTTGCCCGGTGGCAGATCCGGGTCGCCCAGGGAAATGTTTTTGTTGTCTGTCTTGAAGCGGAACTTGTTGCGGTACAAATAGTAGCCGTCCTCGATAGTCCAGCGGATCAGGATCTTGTCGCCAGCGGCCTCGGCAGACATTTTGAACGCCTGTTCGGGCCTGAGCAGCTCCTCTTCCGCAACCAGGGTGGCAGGCAGAAAGAGGAATAAGAACAACAAGGTCAATCGATACATACGTTTTCCCCCACCCAGTTCAGGTAGTCTTTGCTGCCAGCAACTATGGGCATGGCAATGATTTCAGGTACATCATAAGGATGCAGATCAAGGAGAGCCTGCTCCAGATTGGCCCAGCCTTCTGTAGTAGTCTTGATCAGCAGCAGCACCTCCGTGTCCTGTTGTATTTTTCCCTGCCAGCTATACACCGACTGAATGGTGCCGGTGATGCTTACGCAGGCCGCCAATTTTTTTTCGACCAGCGTATGCGCCAGATATTCTGCAACATTTCCATCGGGACAGGTGCACAATACCAGTAAATTGTCAGATAAAGAGACCGGAGTATGTGTGTTTTTCATTTCAGGCTTGAATTAAACGGCTTTGCCCCAAGGTGTGCAAGATGAATCCTGGAATTATTTTTCTGCTGGTACTGGTTGGTGCGCCCTTATTGGAGCTGTATGTCCTGATTTCGGTTGGTTCCGAAATCGGCGCCTTGAGCACCATTCTAATCAGTATCTTTACTGCGGTATTGGGCGCGGCGCTGGTGCGCATGCAGGGAATATCGGTGCTGATGCGCGTGCAAAAAAACCTGGCCCGGGGCGAGGCTCCGGCCCTGGAAATGCTCGAGGGCGCCATGCTGATGGTGTCCGGGGTGATGCTTTTGTTCCCCGGATTCATTACCGATATCATCGGCTTTTTGATGCTGGTGCCGCCACTGCGCCGGAAATTCATTATTGCAATGTTACGCCGTAGTGGCGCCCTGTCACCATCGCCCCCGGGTTCGGTGCCGGATGCAGAAGTCCGCCGCATGAACATCATTCAGGGAGAATATCGCCGGGATGATGATTGAAACATTCGTTCGCGTGCGGCATTTAAGGAAGTGCTGACCAAGTTCATTTGCGCCACTTTGGCGCAGGTCGGAGCCCAGCGGTACCAAGGCATGAACCCCGGCCTCAGCTTGAGCATCCTGCTTTTTCCGTTTATGGAGCGGTGTGCCGGGAGAATAACTTGATTCAGGGGCTTCCTGATGTCGGGGATACCGGAGTTTTACACTCCCCGGGGTTGACTTTCCCGGTTTCGCCCCTATCATTAGCACTCACCAGGGAGGAGTGCTAATTCTTCTCCCGAAATTGTAATGCAA
>JAJRUY010000169.1 GCA_024277555.1 Gammaproteobacteria bacterium
GTCAATCTGGTCGTAAGCCTTGGTCTCACCACCAAACTTCGCCGCTTGCACGGTCGTGATCGCCGCCGTCAGCGTGGTTTTACCGTGGTCTACGTGACCAATGGTGCCCACGTTTACATGGGGTTTGGTTCTTTCAAATTTTTCCTTAGACATCGCCGCACAATCTCCAAAAAATAGTAATGGTCAACGCTTCAGTAAAACCGCATGCCAAAGCATACTGTAATCTGGAGCCCAGAAGCAGATTTGAACTGCCGACCTCACCCTTACCAAGGGTGTGCTCTACCAACTGAGCTATCTGGGCAAAGCTTGCTTTCTCTGACTTTCCGCCAGACAATCCTTAAAACAATGGAGCGGGTGATGGGAATCGAACCCACGTAGTCAGCTTGGAAGGCTGAAGTTCTACCATTAAACTACACCCGCACTGAAAACGCGGCAAAAACCGCTCTACACACAACCAGCCACCCAAACATCCGCCGGCCAACCAGCCTCCATGCCGACCGCTTTTGCCCGCAATCTCGCCAGACGAGCCCCGGACAGCACAATGGTGGAGGGGGGAGGATTCGAACCTCCGAAGGCTGAGCCAGCAGATTTACAGTCTGCCCCCTTTGGCCACTCGGGAACCCCTCCAAAAAAGAGGACGCATTTTCCAGAAAATTGCACCGAATGTCAATAGCCCATCAGGAATATTTTTATCCTCCCGGCATCTCCCGAAAAATAGGCCTGGGCGTCATTCCTATGGTCAAGTTCCGGTTCACACAGTACACTAACATTCTTTTTTATATACCAATTGCATCCGCAGTCCCCTATGCACAAACCCGTGAAGCACCTTTTTGCCCCCTCTCTACTTGCCATTGTGCTGATTGGCTGCGCCACTCAGCCAGGCAACCAGGAACCGCCAACAAGCACCGAAACCCCGGAAAAAGAGATAACTCTGCCATTCAAACCGACAGCGGTGCCACCCAAAACCATCAACAAGGATCTTCTCTACAACTATCTTGCCGGGGAGATCAGTATACAGCGGGGGGCATGGGAGGAGGCATATGAGCACCTGCTTCTGGCCGCAACAGAGGCCAAGGATGCAGTCGCGGCCAGCAAGGCTGCTCGACTGGCCTGGCGGCAGGATGACATGATTCGCGCAACCCACGCCACCCTGCTTTGGGTTAAATACAATCCGAATGATCTCTCCGCACGTCAGCTGGCCATGCTCACTGCACTGCGAAACGACGATATTGACCAGGCGCTGGAGCAGGCTCGGGCCATACTCCAGATTGCTGCCGCAAAAGGTAAGGACGGATTCCTGCTCCTGAGCTCTGCCCTGGCAACCAGCAAAGAGAAGAGCAAACTCACCCTGATTCAACAGCTGGCCAGGCAGTACCCGGAAGACGCTCATGCGCAATATGCAATGGCGCTGGTGTCTACCCAGGAAAAGCAGTTTGACGCAGCCCTTCAGGCCGTCGAAAGAAGCCAGAAACTTGACCCTGAATGGGACAAGCCCTATTTGCTGAGAGTGCAGATATACGCCATGCAAGGGGATGAATCCGGTGCCGAAAAGGTGCTGCGAGAAGCAGCGGATACACACCCCAGCCCGGCCCTGCTGGAAGCCTATGGCCGCCTGTTGATGCAACAAAAACGCTATCCGCAGGCGCTGGAAAGCTTCCGCAAGGCACTGGACCTTAACCCCGGCGATCAAGAGCTGTTATACATGGTCGGCATCCTGGCGCTGCAAACACAAGACTGGGATCTGGCAAAATCCACCTGGGAGCAGTTGCGCGACAGCCCACGCTACCACAAGGTACAGGAGGCCTGGTATTTTCTCGGTCAGATGGAGGAACTGCAGGGCAATCTGAAACAGGCCACAAAAAACTATAGCCGGGTCAAAAACGGACGCCTGCATAGCGATGCGCAAATACGCACCGCCATACTTACCGGCAAGCTGGGCAACCTGGAAGAGGCGCATGAGCTGTTCAATGCCCTGCGGCTTACGGATCCCGACCAGGCGGTGCAGGTCTACATCACCGAGGCCCAGCTCCTGAAAGAGCTGCACAAGCCAGACTCGGCGCTGGAACTGTACAATGAGGCGATCAATGCCTATCCACAGGAGGCGGATCTGTTGTATGCCCGAGGCCTGCTGGCAGCCGATCTTGGCAAAATTGACCTCGCGGAAAAGGATTTCAAGGCCGCCCTGGCAATAAAGCCTGATGATGCCGACACCCTGAATGCACTGGGCTATACCCTGGCAGATCAGACCGACCGCTATTCAGAAGCCTATGCCTACATCAAAAAAGCACTGGAACTGAATCCCGACAGCGCAGCCATTCTCGACAGCATGGGCTGGGTGCTGTTCCGCATGAAGGAACACACACAAGCACTGGAGTACCTGCGCAAAGCGGCGGAAAAACTGGATGACCCGGAGATTTTTGCCCACCTGATCGAAGCACTTTGGGTAACCGGCGCCCGCCAGGAAGCACAAGAACTCCTCGACAAGGCCAGCGCCACCTACCCGGATCACCCCAAGCTCAAGGATGTAAAACAGCGGCTGAAATGAAGGCGTCTGATATTTTCTGGCCGGCCCCCGCCAAGCTGAATCTGATGCTGAGGGTTGTGGGGCAACGCCCCGATGGTTACCACTTGCTGCAAACTGTGTTTCAGTTCCTCTCCCAGGCGGATCTGATCCGCTTTCAACACCGTCAGGATGGAGCCATCCACTGCACCCCCCTTCCCGGCGTGCATGCCGACGACAACCTGGCCATACAAGCAGCCCGGTTGCTGCAACAGCACTGCAACTGCAGCTGCGGAGTGGATATACAGATCAGGAAGAACCTGCCCATGGGCGGCGGCCTTGGCGGCGGCAGCTCCAACTCAGCAACCACCCTGGTGGTACTGAACAAACTCTGGAACCTGAATCTCGATCAGACGACACTTGCAGAACTCGGGCTGCAACTTGGCGCCGATGTACCGGTCTTTGTCCATGGCAAGGCCGCATGGGCGGAAGGAGTTGGGGACAGGCTCCAGTTTTTCCAGCCAAAGGAGCCCTGGTACCTGGTGCTTTCCCCTCCTTGCCACGTATCAACAGCAGAAATTTTTTGTGATTCACAATTGACACGGGACGCCAGGGCAATCACAATACGCGACTTCTCTGCGGGGCAGAGGGCGAACACCTGCCAGACGCTGGTAGCCAGTCGCCACCCGGAGGTGGCTCAGGCGCTGTCCTGGCTGAACCAGTTTGCCCAAGGCAGGCTGACCGGCACCGGGGCTTGTGTATTTGCGGAGTTTTCTTCGCAGCAGCAGGCCGAGAAGGCGCTGAACGAGATTCCCGCAGACATGAAAGGCTTTGTGAGTCCGGGGCTGAACCAATCGCCCCTGCACACCAGGCTTGAACAGTTTACTGGGGCGTGGCCAAGTGGTTAAGGCACCGGACTTTGACTCCGGCATCGCAGGTTCGAATCCTGCCGCCCCAGCCATTTTTCAAACAGGCAGCAATAATTGCGCCTGACCTGCAAGCGAGGTCCAACAAGGTGGCTAGCAGTGGCATGATGGTCTTTGGCGGTAACGCCCATCCGGAACTGACCATTGAAATCGCAAACTATCTGGATCTTGCCCTGGGAAAATGCGTTGTCGGGCAGTTCAGCGACGGCGAGGTTCAGGTCGAGGTCGAGGATAATGTTCGTGGCCGTGACGTATTCGTGGTACAGCCCACGTCCGCCCCAACCAACGACCACCTCATGGAGCTGCTGGTGATGATAGATGCCCTGCGCTGGGCCTCTGCCAATCGTATCACTGCGGTAATCCCCTATTTTGGCTATTCCCGCCAGGATCGCCGGCCAAGATCCGCCAGAGTGCCCATTACCGCCAGGCTTGCAGCCAAGATGATCGGTACCGCTGGCGCCGACCGGGTGTTGACCATGGATCTGCATGCTGACCAGATTCAGGGGTTTTTCGACATCCCGGTGGACAATATTTATTCCTCTCCTATCTTGCTTGGAGACGTATGGCGACAAAAGTATCCGGAGCTGATGGTGGTATCCCCGGATGTAGGGGGCGTGGTGCGGGCAAGAGCCCTGGCAAAACGCCTGGATGATGCAGATCTTGCAATTATCGACAAGCGCCGTCCCAAGGCCAACGAAGCACAGGTGATGAACATCATCGGCGATGTAGCCGGGAGATCCTGCGTAATCGTCGACGACCTGGTAGACACCGCCGGCACCCTGTGCAAGGCGGCAGATGCCCTGAAAGAGCATGGCGCAGCGCGGGTGGCCGCCTATTGCACCCATGCCGTGCTTTCCGGGCCGGCGGTGGAGAACATCGATGGCTCCAGCCTGGACGAGCTGGTGGTAACCAATACCATCCCGCTGCAACCGGCGGCCATGAAATTGAACAAGATTCGCCAGCTTTCCATTGCGGGAATCCTGGCAGAATCCATGCGTCGCATAAACAATGAAGAATCGGTAAGCTCGCTGTTTATGGACTGAAAAATCGTGTGCCCAACCGCACACAACCCTGCCCTGGCATATCTGGTCGCGGTTATGCCAGGGTTTATTTTTACTCTCAGGAGAAAACAATGTCAGATATATTTACTATTCAAGCTGTTGTCCGCAACGACGGGGGGAAGGGTGCGAGCCGCCGCCTGCGTCGTGAAGGCCTCGTTCCCGGCATCATCTATGGCGGCGGGAAAGCCCCCGAGATGATTGCTGCTGCGCACAACAAACTGTTGCAGCACCTGGAGCACGAAGCCTTCTACTCTTCCATTGTCGAAGTGGAAGTCGATGGGAAGAAGCAGCGCGTGGTTCTCAAGGATCTGCAACGCCATCCGGCCAAGCCCTTCATCTTGCACCTCGACCTGCAACGCGTGGCCGCTACCGACCGCATCAAGATGAATGTTCCCCTGCATTTTATCGGCGAAGACACCGCTCCGGGCATCAAGGCTGGCGGCACCATTTCCCATGCACTGGTTGATCTGGAAATCATCTGTGAAGCACAGAATCTGCCCGAATTCATCGAGGTGGATGTATCAGGTATGGAGGTTGGAGACACGCTTCACCTTACCGACATCAAACTTCCAGAAGGCGTTGAGATTGTTGCCATGACCCATGGCGACGAGCATGAGCACGACGAGCTGGTAGCCTCCATGCAGGCCAAGGCCAAAGAGGTTGAAGAAGAAGAACCTGGTGAGGCTGCAGCAGCAGAAGAGCCTTCCCCGGAAGAGGAATAAGCTTTTCGTGGCCTTCATCAACGGCGACCCTTGGGTCGCCGTTTTTGCTTTCTATCTGAATTCACAGATTCAGGTCACCTCTAACCCGGATCTTTCACCAGGACACTGAAATAACAACATAAGATGCTGTTTTTATTAACCATTACGCCTATATTAGCAAAGTGCAATATGTTACCGGGTGTTTGTTAAGTCCGCCCTTGCACCGATCTTGTTGCCCAGAGACGATATTTCTTCACTCATCAATAGCTTGGGCTATTGATTCGATCAGAAATTCGCCTCTGAACAACAA
>JAJRUY010000170.1 GCA_024277555.1 Gammaproteobacteria bacterium
CCGTGCGCATAATCCTGGCCGAAGTGCGGAAACCGCACGGCCAGGGCGCGGCGAACCAGCTCACCCGGGAACTGGAACCGGAACAATAATTTGGCCTGACGCCGGGGAGTGACCTCTCCCGCATCAGCCGTTAAGCAAAACCATGATCAAGATCTAAGGAGAACAACATGTCCGTACTGGTAGGCCGTGAGGCCCCTGACTTTACCGCACCTGCGGTGCTTGGCGATGGCAGCATCGTTGACGATTTCAACCTGAACACCCACACCAAAGGCAAATATGCGGTGATCTTCTTCTACCCGCTGGACTTTACCTTCGTTTGCCCTTCGGAGCTGATCGCCTTCGATCACCGCCTGGACGAGTTCACCAGGCGTAACGTGGAAGTCATTGGCGTGTCCATCGACTCTCACTTTACCCACAATGCCTGGCGCAATACCCCGGTCAACGAAGGTGGCATCGGCCCGGTTCGCTATCCCCTGGTTGCCGACATGACCCACGGCATTTGCAAGGCATACGATGTGGAAACCCCTGATGGCGCTGTGGCCTTCCGCGGCTCTTTCCTCATCGACAAGGAAGGCATGGTGCGCCACCAGGTGGTCAATGATCTGCCCCTGGGCCGCAATATCGATGAAATGATCCGCATGGTCGATGCCCTGCAATTCCATGAAACCCATGGCGAAGTCTGCCCGGCAGGCTGGAAACAAGGCGACGAGGGCATGAAGGACACCCCGGACGGGGTAGCCAACTACCTGTCCAAACATGCCGAAGAACTTTGAAACACCTTGAGCCTGACACCAAGCCGGCCTTGGAGGCCGGCTTTTTACGTTCTATCTGAACCAACTGCAAAAATATAATCAACACCTTTTAGGAGGAAACACCCAATGAATCTTGATCGCGTAACCCGTGGCAACAACGTACCCGATGAAATCAACGTCATCATCGAAATTCCCGCCAATGCCGAGCCGGTAAAGTACGAAGTAGACAAGGCCTCCGGCGCCATGTTCGTAGACCGCATTCTGCGCACCGCCATGCGTTATCCGGTGAACTACGGCTATATTCCCCACACCCTGTCAGATGATGGTGATCCCTGCGACGTACTGGTGCCAACCGCCTTTCCCCTGATTCCCGGATCCGTCATTCGCTGCCGCCCTGTCGGCGTACTCATCATGACCGACGAATCTGGAGATGATGCGAAAGTCGTGGCCGTGCCGGTAGACGACATCACCGACCGCTGGTCTCACGTCAAGGATTTGGATGACATGCCCAAGGAGCTCATGGAGCGCATAGCGCATTTCTTTGAGCACTACAAAGACCTGGACGAGGGAAAATGGGTGCGGGTGCAGGGCTGGGACAATTTGGAAGCCGCCCGCAAGGAGATCACCAACTCTGTCGCCATGTTTGAAAAGGCCCCGGAAAAACCGCACTTTTGATGAAAATCTGCATCCTGTCCGACAGTCACGACCACATCCCCCTGCTGGAGGCAGCGGTGCAGGATGCCAGGGCGCTGGGAGCAAAGGCGGTGCTGCACTGCGGCGACGTGGTCGCCCCCAGTACCCTGCATTGTCTGGAGCAGTTCCAGTTGCCGGTACACATCATTCACGGCAACAATACCGGCGACCTATATGCTCTCACCCGCCTCAGCCACAAACCTGGCGGGGTGTTGCGCTATCATGGGATGGACGCCGGTATAGAGCTGGACGGCAGGCGGATCTTTCTGGTGCACTACCCTCATTATGCCCGAGCCATGGCCGCCACTGGCGACTGGGATCTGGTATGCTGCGGGCACAGCCACGAGGTGGACATCGAATGGCTGCCCCATGTAAAGGGTGGTAAAGCCGCCCTGGTCAACCCCGGCACCATCGGCGGCGTGGGGCAGGCTCAAGCCACCTGGGTCATGGGCGATCTGCAAACCATGAGCTTCGAGGTGCATGAGGTCTCCAAATCCATAGAATTCGATCAGGTTGGTGAAGCATGAGCAAACTTACCCATTTCGACGAGCAAGGCCAGGCGCATATGGTGGATGTAGGCACCAAGGACTATACCCACAGGATCGCCGTCACCAGCGGCTACATCAGCATGGAGCAGGACACCCTGAAACTCATCGAGGAAGGCGGCCACAAGAAAGGCGACGTACTGGGTATCGCCCGGGTCGCAGGCATCATGGCAGCCAAGAAGACACCGGATCTGGTTCCACTATGCCATCCCCTGGCACTGACCCGTATCGCCATCGATTTCAATATCAACAGGGACAACAAGCGCATCCGCTGCCGCGCCCAGGTGGAAACCCGGGGTCAGACCGGGGTGGAAATGGAAGCCCTGTGCGCCACCCAGGTAGCCCTGCTCACCATCTACGACATGTGCAAGGCCATAGACCGGGGCATGGTCATTGGCGAGGTGCGGTTGGAAGAAAAGACGGGGGGCAAATCCGGCCACTGGAAACGCGGCAATGACTGATAACTATTTCCGCCAGGCCTGCTTCCTCACCAGTGCCGCCAGGTTTAGCCAGTGCCCGCCTGACGAGGGCTATGAAGTGGCCTTCGCCGGACGCTCCAACGCCGGAAAATCTTCCGCCATCAACGTCATCTGCGACCACCGGGGGCTGGCCAAAACCAGCAAGACTCCGGGACGCACCCAGTTGCTGAATTTTTTTGAACTGGATGAGGAACGCCGCCTGGTGGATCTGCCCGGCTATGGTTATGCGAAAGTCTCCATTAGCATCAAAAAAGACTGGCAGGGCAACCTCGCCACCTATCTGGAAAAGCGCCAGTGCCTCAAGGGCCTGATCCTGATGATGGACTCCCGTCACCCTCTCAAGGATTTCGATGTGCAGATGCTGGAATGGTC
>JAJRUY010000171.1 GCA_024277555.1 Gammaproteobacteria bacterium
CGATATTTCTTCACTCATCAATAGCTTGGGCTATTGATTCGATCAGAAATTCGCCTCTGAACAACAATCTCGGCACAATCATCGGACTTCCTGGTGAAACATCCGGGTTAGCCCGCATTTCTCACCGGGCCGGAAGCCCGTTATGGAAAAAGATCGATGATTTAGCCTGTTACCAATAATCAGACAATTGTTAACATCTTCACCCTGTCCTGTTCGGGTTTGTGCCCAATCCGGCGGCGCATTTTGCCCGATCCTCCTCAAACCATAGCCACTGCTATGCTTTTCAGTCTTTTGGGCACCTCGAAAAATCGTCATTCCGGCGGAAGCCGGAATCTATAACTTGCTGATTTATATGGACCCCGGCTTTCGCCGGGGTGACGAAAAACGAATTATTCGAGGTTCTCTTTTGCAGCAGTAGACTGTGGACGCTGCAAACCATATTTCCGCATCTTTTCCGTCAGCGTAGTGCGGCGAAGCCCCAACAGCTTCGCTGCGTGCGCTACCACGCCTCCCGTTTCTTCCAGCGCCTGGGATATAAGGTTCTTCTCTACTTCTGACACATAGGATTTCATATCCAGGCCGTCTGGAGAGATTTGCGGCACCTGTAAACCTGAATGTGGCGCGGCAGTTTGAACCTGAGCACCCTGTTCAGAAAAAAATTCAAGCTGGAGATCATCTTTGCTACGCCCGGTTACATTGGGTCGATACTTTCCAGGCAAATCCTGTGCCTGTACCAGTCCGTTCGGATACTGGATAGCAAGCCGTTCAATAAGATTGGCCAGCTCACGTACATTTCCCGGCCAATGGTAATGTGACAAGGCCAGAATTGCATTTGGCGAAAAACCCACTGAACACTGTTTTTCGTACTCCAGACGTTCATTCAGCTGGGAAATCAATAACGGCAAATCTTCTATACGATCCCGCAGCGAAGGCAGGTTAATAGGAAAAACCTCCAGACGATAGAAAAGATCCTCGCGGAAATCCCCCTCAGAGACCATCTGTTCCAGGTCGCAATTGGTAGCGGCTATGATTCGCACATCCGCCTTTATACGCTTGTTTCCACCAACCCTCTCGAAAACCCGTTCTTCCAGAACTCGCAGCAACTTTACCTGCATATCCATGGGCATTTCACCAATTTCATCCAGGAACAGTGTGCCACCGGAGGCCATGGAAAAACGCCCTTCCCTGGCAGTAAGAGCACCAGTAAAAGCTCCTTTTTCGTGCCCAAACAGCTCTGATTCCAGCAGATCACGGGGAATGGCGCCACAGTTTATCGGCACAAAAGCCTTGCTGCGGCGTTTCGAGTGATAATGAAGGTTGCGCGCCACCACCTCTTTTCCCGTCCCTGATTCACCCAGTATGAGCACGTTGGCATCCGTGGGGCCCACTTGCTCAATTTCACGACGGATACGCTGGATTGCCGGGCTACGCCCGATCAGGCTCCGGAACAGATGCGTGGGGCGTTGCCCTGCCCTGTCCTGCTGCTGGTTCTGTTCTGAGTGTGTACGAACACGCTGTAGGGCAGTTGAAAACTCCGCATGCGCCAGAGGCAACTTTACCATCACCCAATTTGGTGGGTATTTGAGCATTAAAGGCTGATCATTCTCAGAGGGAAGAGCGTACAACACAACAGGCAACAAATCTGGTGCCTCGCTGGACAGCACCTGAACAAGGCGCTGTTGTTCAACTTCTGACTGATTGCCCGTAATGATCACCGTCAACAAGCCAGGGTTCTGCACCAGTTGTTGCGCAAGCTGCTCAAGATTGAATGCTCTGAGCAGGCCGTGTCCCAGAAACCTGAGTACCGCCTCCAGATTATCGCCATACTCTCTGTCAGGATCATAAACAACAACATAATCCTGAGACACTTCTCCAATACCTGCTTCCTTTTCTTTAGAAAAATTTATTTGTTCTCGTGTGACGTCCAATATTATAAGCTCCTTTATTATCTTCCTACATCCGTGAGTGTGGAATTTTGTTTTCAGGTACAACCAAATACCGCTGCACTTCGTATCATTTTCAAGCACTGCCTTACAATTGGTTTTTCACCATCTTTCTGCGGCAATAATTCATATTATCGCTCTAACGCAATAAATTCTGTCCCAAATATTCTTTATCTCCCTACAAGCTGTGCATGAATGAAATTCCGATACTACATGCCACTCCGGCCAATAACCCTATCATAAACACCATGAAATTCAACATCTTGAAATCCAGTGTATTTCCGGTCATACTATGCGGGGCAAAACACGCCGTTTTCTGATCTTTTGCAGCAATAGTTCGGTAAAACTTGCTACCGCCACGAACCCAATCAGTACTTGCACAATATGTCCCGACTGATGGCTTGCATATACCAGGGCCAGTATCATTGCAAGCAGAGACAGGGCAGCGGCAAGAAATATCATCTTCCGTGACCCGCTGGTTTCCTTTGCCAGCTTCAAATGGCCTATATGGGTAACCGCATGGACAAACAGAATGGAAATCGAGCCGATGGCCGCAATCTCTGACAAATCAAACAATAATGAGAGAACAATTATAAATATGCCGCTGATTATCAACCCCTCCCGGCTATGGCCGATGGGTTCACCAAACACTTCCGGCAACTCGCCATCCTTTGCCAGTTGATAGGTCACATTGGTTACGGCATACAAGTTTGCGTTGATAGATGAAGCGGTTGAAATTAGTGCCGCAACAGCAATTACGGTAAAACCCATATGCCCAAAAATTGGCAACGCAGCTTCAGCCAAAGCAAAATCTTTGCTGGCAATAACCCTGTCTGCAGGTAAATTTCCAAAAACCGCGAAAGAAACCGCAACATAGAGCAGCATAACCAGCAAGATAGATGCCATCATTGCGCGAGGCAGCGTTTTCGCCGGGTCAGGCATGTCTTCTGCGGTATTGGTAATCACCCGAAAGCCTTCATAGGCAAAAAAGGTAATCGCCAGGCTGAAGAAAATATCCCTGGGAGGTGGATATAGTGATGGAGACAAAAGCGAAGGATTGAGGTACAGAATTCCAGCAATAGCCAAGATACTCAGCACAGTAAACTTGACAGCAACTGTCAGGCGCTCCCAGATTGCGACATCCTTTGCGCCCCGGAGGTTGACCATAATAAAAAAGGCTACGATGCCAATGGAAAAAACATGGTGCCACAGCAAAGAGGCTCCTGCAGGCAAAAAAGTAAAAGCATAGTTTCCAAAGGCTTTGGCGATCAGGCTAAGCGATATAACCGCTGCGAAATACAGCATTATGCTCATGGATCCGGTAAAAAACCCTGTTCCATACGCTTGCGCTAGATACTCTACAATACCTCCGGAAGATGGGTAGCGTGCCCCAAGTTTTCCCAGGGAGTAACCACTGAACAGTGCGATCACACCACCGATAACAAACGAAATATAAACCGCACTGCCAGAAATGGCGCCCGCTTCACCCAGCAGAGCAAATATGCCCGCCCCAACCATTGCTCCAACTCCCATTGATACGGCTGACCAGAAACCAATGGGCTTGTCTGATCTATACATATTGCTCCGGTGTTACTACAGTTGCGTGAAGGAACCAGTCGTGCGCCATAAGTAGCACTGATAGATCAGGTACTTCCCCAGCTTTCTGGTTTAGGGCATCTCTATTAAGGGCACCTCGAAAAATCGTCATTCCGGCGGAAGCCGGAATCCATAACTTGCTGATTTATATAGACCCCGGCTTTCGCCTGGGTGACGAAAAACGAATTATTCGAGGTTCCCTTAATTCTGTTTGAGCAGATATGTGTTTGAGAGGCTCAAGAACAAGGCGAAGATCGCAGCAAATGCCCTACTAGGGCACCTTCTCTTGCACAAGCGCAATTCACCTTGTAGCGTGCTATTTGTAAGATTTTCAACGAAGTTATTGAGCCTCTCAAGCACATAGATACCAGACATGAATTATTAGAGCTGCCCTTTACTCTTCTGGAAGTTTCACTACAATTACATCACATCTTGCGCCATGCACAATTCCGCTGGCAGTGGAACCCAACAGCCTTGCAATGCCATGTTTCCCATGAGAGCCGGTAACGATCAGATCCACATTCTGCGCCTCAGCATACGACAACACCGTGGATTTTGCTGCCCCCCACAATATTTCATGCTGAGTATTCGGATAACCCAGGTTATCCGCCAGTTTTTCAATCCGCGATACAGCATGATCAAACACTACTTGATCCATCTCCAAAAAGTCCGCAGGATTTGCCACCAGAAAATCAAAATCAAGGCTGGGGTAGAAAATGCTTTCAACTGCATGGATGAGCAATAGTTTTGCGTTGTAATGGCGCGCAATCTCCGCCGCCCGCGCCAGAGCCAGATTGGAATGCGGAGAGAAATCCAAAGCAACCAGTACCTTGGTGTAGGGTTTGGGTTCGGGAGAACCCGGCTCGGACTGGGCCTTTGCTGAAGGCCGACCTTCCCGCAACCAGTTCCAGGCTTCCTGAAGATCGTCACTGAAAAAAAAGCGGATTTTCGTTTCGCTAAACGCATTTCCGATCGTACTCATCCATTTATGCCAGGATTTTTTCCCAACAATGGCAATACGTACAAAATCCTTCTCATGCTCCTTGCCGAAGGTGAAGTCATCCCATGCTGCTTTCGGCTCCCAGCCATGGAAATCCTCCAATTCCACCAACAATGAGATCGGACCGTATTTATGGATCAATGCTGTAAGTTGCGGCAGAAACTGTTGATAGTCCTCATCAGTCAATTTTCCTATAGCCTTGATCGCAAAGATATTGTCCTCAGTAACTGGAATAAACTGAAACATACTCACACCTCCTGACACTCCAAGAATTCAAGACAAGGATTTTATCTCATACTATGATTAACAATATTGAGTCAAAAATATGTCATCCAGGTGACAATAAAACTGAACGCAACGGAGCTGAACCCTTTACCAGACACGGTATGTAGGGCACCTCGAAAAATCATCATTCCGGCGGAAGCCGGAATCCATAACTTGCTGATTTATATGGATCCCGGCTTTCGCCGGGGTGACAAAAAACGAATTATTCGAGGTTCCCTGTAGGTTGTTCACACTATGGAACAATTCCATTAAAGATTATTGATGTGTTTCCGATACGCTTACTTGAGGCACTGCTCCACAACACAAGCGATCTGCCCGCAAGGTCGCCCCCTGGAGCAGAAGGGTTTACGGTAGAAAAACTTCTGGAGAAGTAGATGAAATGTATTGATGAATACGATGACTTATATAAGCATCCTTGCAAGCGCGATTCTAATCCTGATATTGCAATTTATCTCCTTCCCTGTTGGCCTTGAGGAGACAGATCAATGAAACCTTTTATACTTCTTGTGTCCGCCATATTTCTGGGCTCACTTGCAGGCCCCGCGACATCAGGCAACAACTTTGGCGGCTCATTCCGCAACTGGGTTCTCGGTTCAGATGCCAAAACCTCAGCCGGAGACATGGAATTAGCTCAGCTCGATGCCATCACCAGGGGCTGCATGGAATGCCATAATGGAGAAGGAGGAGCCAGTCATATCATACTCAAAAGCGCCGACAGACCTTTGCAGATTGTCGGAGCACTCAGCGCCAATCACCCGGTCGGCATGGATTACAATGTACTCGCATACCGTGAACCACACAGTTATCAATCCACTGGCTCCCTTGACCCAAGGGTACTGCTGGTAGATGGCAAGGTGGGATGCGTGTCATGCCACCAGCTCAGGGTCGGAGAATTCCAGAAGCTGGCATCCGTTCAAATGAATAATTCTCGCTGCAGCGCCTCCGGGCAGCTTACCGTAGGCCCCAAGGAAACTGACCTTTGCCTGTCTTGCCATCTTCAATAGCTACCAGGCAAAAACCACCTGACTTGCCCGGGAGTGAAGCCGCTTACGCCAGTTTGTTTATCAGTAACAGTATGGTGTATCAGTGTTTTTCTGTTAGTTAACTCCGCCCGGTGAGAAATGCAGGTTAGATATCCCCTGAATCTGTATACCCTAATTTTTACATTATTGGCGAATAATAAAGATACAGCTGTCACCGGGATGACAGATAAAACATACTCACCCTCCTATGCTTGTTGGCATGTGATGAAAATCAGATGTGTAACACAGGAGAAGAAGGTGATTGACTACAACAACATTCTGGTGGCAATGGATTTTTCTCCTGCAGCAGAGAAAGCGGCCCACCAGGCTGGTGAGTTTTCCAGCCTGATTGGCGCTAAAATTACTCTATTGCACATACTGGAGCATTTTCCCGAAGATATCCCCAATAATATCATTGCTCCTGAAAATACCAATACAGAGCAATTCTATGTTGAGCAGGCACGTGCCAGACTCATTGAACTGCGCAACCATTTGAATCATGATGACAGCACAACTGCAATGGAAATTATTGTCAGCACTGCCGTTGATGTGGTTGTCAGCCCCCGCTCTGCAGGGCAGATAATTTCTGAGTATGCCTCACAGCATGATATGGATCTGATTGTAATGGGAAGCCACGGAAAGCATGGCCTCCTTGGGGCAATAGGATCAACAGCCAGCAAGGTACTGCACACTACCTCGACTGATGTACTGGTTGTCAAGCCCTAGACATGTGGGCTAGCTGAAACACCCAGCAAATAAGGGCAACCAGCACTGCTGCAGTGACAAGCTATCGCAGGGACAACATCGATAACAAAGCCTGATATGCAGGAGAAAACGATGAGCAGCACAAACGAATTACAGCAAACGATTGCGGACATGGTGGACGACCACCGCGGAATTCTGGCAGCAGATGAAAGTTTGCCCACCATCGAAAAGCGCTTCGAGGCAATCAACGTAACAGCCACCGAGGCCAACCGGTGCGCCTATCGCTCACTGCTGCTGGCCACGCCAGGGCTGGGAGAATATATCAGCGGCGTCATTTTGTTTGAGGAAACCCTGGGGCAGACAGACGAGAACCAGATACCACTGCCGAAAACTGCCAAAGCCCAAAAAATAGTCCCTGGGGTAAAAGTGGACAAAGGCAAGGGGCCGCTGGCTGGTGCCCCCGGGGATCTGATTACCTATGGCCTGGATGGCTTGGAAAACCGCCTGGAAGAATACAAAAAACAAGGCGCCCGCTTTGCCAAATGGCGGGAAGTGTACCCAATCACTCAGCACAACCCCACCCCTTTGGGAAGGCAAGCCAATGCGGAAATGCTGGCTCGCTATGCTGCTGTTTGCCAGGAAGCAGGCCTTGTTCCCATTGTAGAACCCGAAGTGCTAATGGATGGCGATCATGACATTGGACGTTGCGCTACAGTCACAGAGCTTGTACTGCACGCTGTTTTCCATGCCCTCCATCGACACGGCATCAGCTTTGAGCATATGATTTTGAAGCCCAATATGGTGCTGCCGGGCAAAGGTTGCCGCCTTGCAGAACCCAGGGAAGTAGCCGAAGCCACCCTGAGGGTATTAAGCCGCACCGTACCTGCAGCAGTACCCAGCATCAATTTCCTGTCTGGCGGGCAAGAGCCTGAAGAAGCAACTGCAAACCTCAATGCCATCAATCAAATGAAAGGGAATGCCCCATGGCAACTGAGTATTTCCTATGGGCGCGCCCTGCAACAACCCGCCCTGCAGGCGTGGCAAGGAAAACCCGAGAACAGGGAAAAAGCGCAACAGGCCCTGCTCAGGCGCGCCCGCCTCAACAGCCTGGCCCGGCAAGGGAAATATGACCCTTCCATGGAAAATGAAGATGACTGAAAAGCACTTGCTGACTCGCAGACTAG
>JAJRUY010000011.1 GCA_024277555.1 Gammaproteobacteria bacterium
GGAAGAGAACATAGCCGGAAGCGTGTAATTGCTCCAGCGAGGTAACTATTTGTGGCGGCACAACGCCGTTTTCGGCCAGCGTGCCGTCAAAGTCGAAAGCCAAGACACGACGATGCACAGAGTGCTCCTTTCATGAACGACTGACCTTGCTCAACAACTTCAGACACTCTCTCAAGCGTCTCTGGGCTGATGCAGCCATTGAACCGGCAAGCAAAGGTTTTATCTTTAGTCGCCGCATGTTCACCTGCGGCAAGATATCGAAATGCCGCTGCAGCCATTCTACCGCAAGTTTCGATAACGCTGCCTAACCCGCATGTTTCACCGGAATCCAGATTTTTCCCGGAGAGATTTTCGTTCAGATTGTTCGAGCGGGCAAAAGTCTATGTCATTCATCGGCTTGCAGACCGTTCGGGCAATCCGGTCGGAAACATCCCGGGAAAAACCGGATAGCGTGACGGGTACAAAGTGTAACCTGCCCCAATTCAACGCAAGATAACCGGAGAAGAACCTGTATTCCGAGCGTTCTGGTGAAATATGCGGGCTAAAGGTGCATGCAGTCTTTCATCCAGTCCGCATCAATCGGCATGCCAGTTTCTATATCGTAGTGGAAGTGCCGACGTGAGCCCGAGTTTTCCTCAAGGTTCACTGTATATATCGCCTTGCCACAACGGCTTTCCAGCTTGGTATTGATTACAGTGCCCTGATGACGGGCATGTATTTCAGAAAGTATGGTTGTCTTTACGGCAGCCCTGTGATTGCGGACCTGTTCAATTTTTCCGGTTTCGCTCCATAGCCAGTAGATAACGAATAACAGGGCTGCCAGTGTAGCCGCCAGGATTATGGGTAGTGTTTTCATTGGGTCAGAATGCCGCTTTTTTGGTTGCTTTTCTCAGATCCATTTCCTGTTTCAGAGTGTCAACAAACTCCTGATTGGAAATCTTTCCATCCTGATTCTTATCGACCTTGTTAAACACCCATAGATGCCTGAATTCTTTCTTTATTCGCCGTTTCTTGAGGAAATTTTCAAACTCTGTGGAATCCAGGTATCCATTGTAGTCCTGGTCATAGATGCTATAGGGGCCGCCGCCATCAGCCAATACCATGCTGGATGACAATACCATGGGAAGCAGCCAGGCTCCACATCGATAATAATGTCCGCAAACTTTCTTTGCCATACTTTTCTCCTCAATCATCATAACGGCCATAGCCGGGTATATAGATCTGGTGTTCATCATAAGAACCCTTGTTCGCCTGCGTGTGACAGGCATTACAATAGCTGAGTGAGCGCACCTTGGGGTTTCCGGTTACCAACCGTGATGGTATCTCTCTGTGTTCATGAACGAAATACGGCAACTCGGTGATTCTGATCGGTGCTCCCCTGATGTTGCGCATCAGCTTGTTGCTTGCGCGATAGTTGCTGCGTCCGGCAGCGTTGTCCAGCAAATAGTTCAGGATGGTCTGCCTTTCATTCTCGGGAAGTTCGGCGTTTTCACCGAAGTGGTCATCCAGGCCGGACATCAATTTTTCCCAGGAGGGGGCCGGAAGCAGGCCGGGCTGATATGCCATATGACAGGATCCGCATTCGTCCTGATAGAGCGGAAGATCAACCGGGGCTACTCCGGGAAGCGTTTTGGCTCCCCAGGAGTCGGAATAGCGCCTGTCATCATCAGCCATAGCTGTTACCACAATGCCAGCGGTTATTGCTGAAAGCGAAATGATCGCTAACAATCTTGTAGGTTTCATCTTCATATCTCCTGTTCTGCTGCGAACCATTGGGGGACTCTAACCCGGATTTCTCACCGGATTGACGAGCCCTCGCTGGTTCTTTGAATCCACAAGGCATTTTACTCAGTCGGCAATACACCCTGGTATTTCGCTCCTTCGCAAAATCCCTTGTGAATCCAAAGCCCTGCGCGATCATCTCGCCACCCGGTGAGAAATCCGGGCTAAGGGCCATCTTTCAAGCTGCCTTATTGATTACTCATGTAACTGAGAAAATCGCCTTTTTCCTGGGGTGTGCATTTACGCCCAAGTGTCCATTTACAGTTTCTGAGAAACCACTTTTCGATTTTTTTCTCGTTGCTTAAGCGGGTGGCATTTACTGAAGGCGCCAACGGCTCTATGATCTTTCCAGTGCGGGCATGTTTTCCGGGTTTGCGCAAATCACTGGTATGGCAGGTGGTGCATGAGCGCTTCTGGCCGCTTTTGGCATGTGTGAACTTCTGGTTCCAGAGCGCCTCTCCCCTGGCTGCGCTGAAATTTTTTGCTCCGGCGCTTGCGTATCTATCCAGCAAGGCTTCACCGGCTTTGGTTTGTGAAAGTGCGATGGAGCCGTAGCACATGCCTGCAATCGTTAATCCGGTTGCAACAAATTTTTTAATCTCGTTCATCGTAGTTGCTCTCTGTTTGTTTCTTGGATGCATGTTATGCCTGCAATGTGAAATGAAGCTGAAAAAATTTGTCCTGAAGTGTTTGTTTTGCTTCATTGGCGGCATCAATGGACGCTTGCCAGATAGCGTAGAGGGAGAAGCTGAAACTGCGCTGAAATCTTCGTGGTATTGGAGTGAGGGGGAAATGAGGGTTTCCCTGCTGGTCAGGATGCAGGGTTTGCCATCGAAGACAGGGTTATAAATACAGGAAGCCCAGGATGATCACGCCCAGAATCAGGCGATAGATAACAAAAGGAGTCATGCCGATGCGTTCGATGAAGCGCAGGAAGAAATGAATGGTGGTGTAGGCGGCAGCGAAGGACAGGAATACGCCCAGACCCAGATCCAGCCAGTTCACGGCTTCTTCTGATGAAAGCAGATCCTTGCCCACCCAGAGCACTGAGGCCAGGATGGTGGGAATGGAAAGCAGGAAGGAAAAGCGTGAAGCGGCTTCCCGGGTATAGCCCAGCATCAGGGCTGCGGCCATGGTAATGCCGGATCGGGAAGTGCCCGGGATCAGAGCTATCGCCTGGGCCACGCCGATGAACAGGGCATGCTTCAGGTTCATGCTGCCAATGCCCATGTTGCGCTTCGAATAACGATCTGCCCACCACAGCAGCAGGCCGATGATGATGGTGGTGGCGGCGATAATCTGCGGCGCACGCAGCTGGTTTTCCACCAGATCCTTAATCAGTACGCCAATTAGCATGACCGGGATGGTGGCGAGGATAATGGACCAGCCCAGGCGGCTGTTGGCAGTCGGTTTTCCTCCCGGAGACAGGGATACAAACCAGTCCTGTAGCATCAGCAGGATTTCCCTGCGGAAATAGAGTACCACGGCTATCAGGGTGCCCAGATGCACGGCCAGGTCGAAAGCCAGTCCCTGGTCTGCATATCCAAACACATAAGGCGCAAGAATGAGATGAGCCGAGCTGGATATGGGCAGGAATTCCGTGAGTCCCTGAATCAGGGCCAGGAGGATGATCTGTATCAGTTCCATGAAGACTGGCTTATAGGCTGGGGGAAAAATCAGGAAGCATCATACGCTCCCTGGGGGTGATTGAAAAATTTGAGCGCCGGTTTCTCATGGATGGATTCTGTGGCCACAGCAGCAACAAAACCGTGGCCTGCCTTGAAGTGCTGACAATGAATGGCGCCAGGGTTTACGGGGGTATCGAAAAGCCCTCGCCCCAGGGTTTTCTGGCGGGCTTCCATGGCAGTCCATTGTTGAAAGAACAATAGCTGCTGGTTATTGTTGTCATGCATATCTAACCACTGCTCCCGAACCTGCTCAGGAAATAATCGCCTGGCAATCTCTGAGGCATATTTCAAACAGCGGATTTTCTCCAGATCTATTCCCACTGAATGTTGCACGCTGATGGCCAGCAGCCCCAGTTCATGGCTGTGGGAAAGATTGAACTGCAGCCGGCTGTGTTCAAGCCGGGGTTTTCCGCCGGGTGTGATGGCAAATTCCAGCATTGCGGGTTCCATGTCCAGGTAAGAAGCAAGAATGTTGCGCAAATGAAAGCGGGTGTTTTGATAACGGCGGGCAATCCGGGGGCGCTTTATCAAGGCAAGATGCTGCTTTTCTGCTGTACTTAAGGTTTCTGCCCCGCTGGGCAGGTCAAGATCCAGAGGGAAACGCCAGATATGTACCTTCCCGGTTGTCAGGGTGTTTGCTGTGGAAAAAGAGCGCTCTGACCAGTGGGGAGTCTGCATTTCTGAAGTATGTGTGCCGGATCATCTGCATGCCGGAATTTGCTGAACTGAACATATAACAAGTGTATCATTTCCGGCCATGCAAAAGACTATTGTTTCCCGCGCAACGCCAGCGCCAGGGGGGGAATTACCGCCGCATCTGCACCCCATTCTCAGCCGCATATATGCAAGTCGCGGTGTGCAGAGCGTGGCCGAGCTTGATCTTGGGCTGAAATCCTTGCTGCCAGTGGAGTTGATGGATGGGGCAGAGCAGGCGGCGCAGCTGATCTTTCAGGTGATGCAAAAGCAGCAACGTATTCTGGTGATTGGCGATTTCGATTGTGATGGTGCTACCAGCACCGCCCTTTGCCTTCTTGCCCTGCGCGCCATGGGGGCAGGGCAGGTGGATTATCTGGTGCCCAACCGGTTTGAGTATGGCTACGGACTGACCCCGGAAATCGTCGAACTGGCGGCGCAAAGCGCTCCGGATCTGATTATCACCGTGGACAACGGTGTTTCCAGTGTGGATGGCGTTGCAGCTGCCAATGCGCTGGGCATCAAGGTCATTGTTACTGACCACCATCTGCCCGGGCCGGTATTGCCGGAAGCGGCTGTGATGGTCAATCCCAATCTTCCAGATAACAGGTTCCCCGCCAAATCGACTGCGGGTGTAGGGGTTATTTTTTATGTGCTGCTGGCGCTGCGTTCCCTGTTGCGCCAGCAGGGCTGGTTTGAAACCCGTGCCGAGCCGAATATGGGGGATTATCTGGATCTGCTGGCTCTGGGAACTGTGGCCGATGTGGTTCCCCTGGAACACAACAATCGCATTCTGGTACATCAGGGGCTGGCGCGTATCCGCAGCGGTCGCTGCCGCCCTGGCATTACAGCCTTGCTGGAAGTGGCCGGGCGCAACCAGCAGCGGCTGCAGGCGGCGGATCTTGGTTTTGCCGTGGCGCCGAGGTTGAATGCCGCTGGGCGCCTGGAGGATATGTCCATCGGCATCGAGTGCCTGCTGGCGGAGGATCAGGACGTTGCCAGGGAGCTGGCGGCAAATCTGGATCAGATCAATCATGAGCGCCGTCGAATAGAAAACGATATGCGCCAGCAAGCAGAGGAATTGCTCGAACATGTGCTGATGAAAGAAGAAAACCTTGCCTGGGGTATTTGTCTGTATGACGACAGCTGGCACCAGGGGGTGGTCGGAATTCTGGCATCACGCATCAAGGATCGTTACCATCGGCCGGTGGTCGCTTTTGCTCCTGGTGAGCATGGTGAGATAAAGGGATCCGCCCGCTCCATATCCGGAGTGCATATCCGTGATGTGCTGGATGAGGTGGCCGCCACCTCGCCCGGTTTGCTGCAAAGATTCGGTGGCCATGCCATGGCTGCCGGCCTGACGCTGGAGGCGCATCGCCTGGACGAGTTTAGAGGCTTGTTCGATAACGTCGTGTACAAGCAGCTTGGCGGGAAGGATCTTGCAGCAGTAATAGAATCCGATGGGGAAATTCCAATCCGGGATATGAACCTGGATCTGGCCCGTCTTGTGGCCCAGGGCGGGCCCTGGGGACAAGAATTTCCCGAGCCGGTTTTTCATGGCGAATTCGAAGTGATCCAGCAGCGCCAGTTACAGGACAAGCACTGGAAGCTGGTGGTGCAGCCCAGGGATGGCGACCGGCTGGTCGATGCCATCGGCTTCAATCTGGTTAGTGTTTGCCCGCCACCTTTGCCGCATAGGCTGCTGATGGCCTATCAATTGGATATCAACGAGTTTCGTGGCAATATCAGCCTGCAGCTACGCATTGCGCATATGGAGGCAGCATGAGAGATGTGGACGAAGATGGCATGGCCATTCGCCCCAACAAAACCCAACAAAAGCGTGAGTTGGCCCGGCTGCAGAAGCTGGTGGTGGAAATTATCAACCTCGGTGAGGGCGAGCGCGCCAAGCTGGGGCTGGATGAAAAATTTGTTGCCGGTGTGCAGCGCGCTTCCGCAATGAAAGCATCCAGCGGACGCAACCGGGAAATAAAATACCTGACCAAGTTGTTGCAGAAGCAGAACCTGGAGTACATTTGCAACTGGTTTGATTCCAGAAACAGCAAGCACTCTGAAGAGAACCGGCATTTTCATGCTTTGGAAAAGTGGCGCGATCTCCTGGTTTCCGAGGGAGATGTGGCACTGGAACAATATTTACAGCAGTATCCCCAGGCGAACCGGCAACAGCTCCGCAGCCTGATCCGTAGCGCCATCCGGGAAAAGGACACCGGAAAACCTGCAGGCGCTGGCAGGAAGCTGTTCCGCTTGTTGCGGGAAAGTGCAGCAGAATCTGTGGAATCTGTTAAGTTGTCACAACAAGATCAATAGCGAATAATAATGATGTCAGACTCGACCCGCCCCGTATTCCTCAATCTGTTCCAGATCCGCTTGCCCGTTGCCGGCATCATGTCCATTGCCCATCGTGCTGCGGGAATACTGCTGTTCCTTGCAATCCCCTTTGTGGTTGCCCTGCTGTCCCTGGCTCTGTCGGATCAGAAAGGCTTTGACCAGGTGCAGGCGTTGTTGCAGCAACCATTGATGCAAGTGGGTTTGCTGCTGTTGCTGTGGGCGCTGGCGCATCACTTTCTTGCCGGCATACGTTATCTGTTGATCGACATGCACCTGGGAGTGCAGGCTCCTTGCTACCGCCAGAGTGCACGGGCGGTGCTGGTTGCCGCGCCGGTGCTGGCCTTGCTGCTGTTGTGGGGGCTGTCGTGAGTCGTCATTTGTCCGGGTTCCGTGCCTGGATGTGGCAGCGTGCCAGTGCTGTGTATCTGGCCGGGTTTCTTTTTTATATCCTCGTCTGCCTGATCGCCGCTGCTCCTGTAGACCACCAGGAACTGAAGAGCTGGATGGGCAATCCGGGCATGTGGCTGGCAACTGCATTGTTTTTCCTGGCTCTGCTGCTGCACGCGTGGATTGGCGTGCGGGATGTGATCATGGACTATATCAAGCCGGCAGGTTTGCGCCTTGGTATGTTGGCGGCAGTATTTGTATTTTTACTGATCTGTGGGTTGTGGGTTGTTTCAATACTGATGGGCGTGCTATGAGTTTGATACGAAGAAATTTTGATGTGCTCATCATTGGCGCTGGCGGTGCCGGGCTGAATGCGGCGGTACAGCTGGCGAAGGCGGATGTGCGGGTGGCAGTGGTGTCCAAGGTTTTTCCCACACGTTCGCATACCGTAGCCGCCCAGGGCGGGGTCAATGCGGCCCTGGGGAATGTGGATGATGACAGCTGGCACTGGCATATGTTCGATACGGTAAAGGGTTCGGACTATCTGGGTGATCAGGATGCCATCGAGTTCATGTGCCGGGAGGCCATACCCACGGTGTATGAGCTGGAACACAACGGCGTACCGTTTTCCCGTCTGGACAGTGGCAAGATCTATCAGCGGCCCTTTGGCGGGCAAAGCCGTGGTTTTGGCAAGGAGCAGGCAAGCCGCACCTGCGCTGCGGCAGATCGCACCGGGCATGCCATCCTGCACACCCTGTACCAGCAGAACATCAAGGCGCGCAGTCATTTCTTCACCGAGTATTTCGCCATTGATTTGTTGCAGGATGCGGAAGGCGGTGTGACCGGAGCGTTAGTGATGGATATCGCCTCGGGCGAACCCATGATTCTGAATGCCCGTGCAACCTTGCTCGCCACCGGCGGCTGTGGTCAGGTATTTCGCACCACCAGCAATGCGCATATCAACACCGGCGACGGCATGGCCATGGCCTTGCGGGCCGGCATCCCCTTGCAGGACATGGAGTTTTTCCAGTTCCATCCTACCGGCGTTGCCGGGCGTGGGATGCTGATTACCGAGGCATCAAGAGGTGAGGGTGGCTATCTCATCAACAGCGATGGCGAGCGTTTTATGGAACGCTATGCCCCTGGCGCAAAAGATCTCGCCAGCCGTGATGTGGTGGCAAGAGCCATTGTCACCGAGGTGAGGGAAGGCCGGGGCTGCGGCCCGAACAAGGATTATGTGTTGCTCAAGGTCGATCACCTGGGAGAAGAGGTGGTCGCCAAACGCCTGCCGGGGATTCGGGAAACCAGCAAGATCTTTCTCGGGGTGGATCCGGCCTTTGAGCCCA